>DAHUZG010000142.1 GCA_027306715.1 Acidimicrobiaceae bacterium | reverse complement strand
CGCCGAGCCGGCCAGGCCCGCCGTGACAGCGAGCGCCATGAGCGCGGCGGGCGCCCGCCGGGTGTGGGCACGGCCGGTCCTCGGGCCGCGTCGGGGGCTGCCTTCGTCTCTCCCACCTGTCAACGTCGTCCCCGTCCTGTCAACGTCGTCCCCGTCATGTGCGAGGGCCAACTAGTAACTTTGAGACTAGTGGTGCCACCTGGGGACACGCAAGGCGACCGATGTCACCCGCCGGCAGGCGGGAGGGCGGGCCCCGCCGCTGCCAGCTGCTCGTCGAGGAACTCGGCGGCTGCCCGAGCCGTCGAGCGCCGCCAGGCGGCGAGCACGGCTTCGAAGCCGTTCGCCCCCTGGCGCTCGTTCTCGAGCGCCGCTGCGAGCTCGCCGACGCGGGCCCGCTGAGCTCTGAGCAGCGGGCGGGGGTCGCTCCCGAGCCGCTCGTGGAAGTAGAGCTTCACGAGCAGCTCCGAGCGCAGGTCGCGAAGGTGCGAGCTCGGAACCTCGAGCCAGCCTCGCAGCTCTGTTTCACCTCGACCCGTCGCCCGCAGCACGGTGCGCCGAGGTCCGAGCCGGGCCGGCTCGACGCCGGCTCGCTCGACCAGCCCGTTAGCCTCGAGGCCTGCGAGCGCCCGGTAGACGAGCGGGCGGGGCACCCTCCACGCCTGGCCGAGCGGGCTGTCTGGCGCCAGGGCGCCGGCGAGCGCGAACCCGTGAGCCGGGCGACCGACGAGGAGGCCGAGGACCGCCCATTGCGTCAAGGACAGTCCCAGCGCGAGCCGCGCTGAAGCGCCCACGGGTGCCGGCTCCGCCCGGGACCCCACCGCCGCGGCTCCACCGAGCCCCCCGCTCCGCCGCAGGTGGGCCGGGGCGCCCGGCACCCGCCCACCCGACGAGCTGGCAGGACGGGCTACCATTCAGCCCCAGAGCATTACAGGCTCGGTCGCACCACACAAATGTCAAGCTGGCAGCTGAACTGGGCACACTCGACCATTCGCCACGAGCCGTCCGGCTCACAGCGACTCGGCGAGGCAGCCGCCTGAGCGATCGGGAGCCCGGAGGCGAGCGCCCCGATCGCGCCGCAAGCCGCCGGCTCGGCGTCGCCCCGGATCAGGCGCCGAAGTAGCGCTCGCGCTCGCCGAACAGGTGATGCGCGGTGAGGTCCTCGAGCACCCGGCGCGCCTCGTCGAAACGGTGCCCCAGCTCGCCCACGACCGCCGGCCTCCCACCCGCCGGCCGCCCCATCAGCTCGTAGGCGGCTCTGTACCAGCGCCTCCCGAGATCGGCGAGCATCCCGACCGGACCCCCGTCGCCGACAAGCGCCGCCGCTGAGCCCCCCGGCAGGAGTGGGGCGGCCGGCAGGGGCGGCGTCGGGGCTGCCGGCCCGGTACGCGGCGCCGGCTGCCGGCCCGGAACCGGCCCCGGCCCCTGCCACTGCCCGTGCCCCTGGCCCTGCCACTGCCCCTGCCACTGCCCCTGGCCCTGCCTTGGAGCCGGCCCCGCCACCGAGCGGCGGAGACGGCCTTCCTCGACCGCTCCGAAGCCGCGGCGCGCCACATGGTCGGGGAAGACGCCGGTGAGGAACAGCGCCAGGTCGCCGAGGCGGCGCAGCACTCCAGGGCGCTCGGCAGCAGGAACGACGTCGAGGAGGCCGGCGAGGCGGACGGGATCGAGCTCGGAGAACCGCTGGCGCCGCCAGCCACGGCGGGTGGCGACGAGGAACGACCCGCTGGTGACACGGCTGTAGGAGGCGAGCAGCTCGGCCAGGGAAAGTCGACGCCACGGGTCGGCGACGAACTCGCGAAGGCGAGGGGCGTCGAACACCGGCGCACGGCGCCCCGGGCCGACCCACTCGAGGACGTGCGTCGCCGCCTCGAGGCGGGCGGCGGTGCGCTGCACCGCAACGGCGAAGACGAGGAACGGCGAGACCAGTGCCAGCTCCTCCCCGCCTCCCGGGCCGAGCACCCTCTCGGCCGCGGACGGCGCCGCCAGCAGTGGCTCGACTCCGTGCTCGCGGGCGCGCGCCCTCCACGACCCGCCGGCACCTGCCGCGTCGGCGAGCAGCAGGGACAGGTCGGTGTCGCTCAGGTGCTCGAGGTAGGCCTCGTCGGCGTCGTCGCGTCGCTGCACAACCCCTCACGGTACCGACTACCCCGCGTCGACGCGGGTCTGCCCGAGCGCGCCGGCGGCGCCACCCGCGAGCCTGCGCCAGGTCTTCAGGGATCTGAGCGGGGTCGTCGAGCCTCTGGCGGGGAAACCCCTTTTCGACTCGCCGGCTACGGTGGCCGGGAAGCTGAGCCGCTGCCAGCGGCCGGCGCCAGGGACGAAAGGGGCGCATTGGACGTCATCGAGGTGCTCACCGACGCCTTCGACCGCGTGCGGCAATCCGTGCACCGCACCGTCGAGGACTTCCCCGAGAAGAAGCTCGCGGCACGACCCGATCCCGGCGCCAATTCGATCGCCTGGCTGGTCTGGCACCTGAGCCGGGTGCAGGACGACCATGTCGCCGAAGTCGCCGGCAGCGAGCAGGTGTACACGGCCGAGGGCTTCGAGCAGCGCTTCGGCCTTCCTTTCGGCCCGGAGGCGACGGGCTACGGACAGTCGAGCGAGGAGGTCGGCGCCGTCGCGGTCGGCGGCGGGCTGCTGCTCGAGTACCACGACGCCGTCCATGCGGCGACGGTGGCCTACCTTCATAGGCTCGGCGGCGCCGATCTCGATCGCGTCGTCGACGAGCGCTTCGACCCGCCCGTCACCCTCGGAGTGCGCCTCGTCAGCGTCGTCGCCGACGACCTCCAGCACGCCGGGCAGGCCGCATACCTCCGGGGGCTTCTCGAGCGCAGCGGCGACTGAGCGCAGCGACGACTGGGCCAGCGGCGACTGGGCCAGCGGCGCGGGGCGCGACGGCGCGGGGCGCGACGGCGCGCCGTGGGCGGCTGAGCGCGGCGGCGACCGAGCGCATAGCCTGCCTCTCGCCGGCGCTCTCGCGGCGGCAAGGGAGGAGCGAGCATGAGCGGTGTCCGGGTCCTCGTCGGCACTCGCAAGGGAGCCTTCGTGCTCACCGCCGACGGCACGCGAGACGACTTCTCCGTCGAGGGGCCGTTCTTCCCCGGCTGGGAGGTCTACCACCTGAACGGATCTCCCGCGGACCCCGACCGGCTGTGGGCGGCGCCGTCGCGGGGCTGGTTCGGCCAGCTCGTCCAGCGTTCCGACGACGGCGGAAAGAGCTGGCAGCCCGTGAGCAATGAGTTCGCGTACGAGGGCGAGACGGGTACCCACCAGCACTACGACGGCACGTCGAAGCCGTGGAGCTTCCTCAGAACCTGGCACCTCGAGCCGTCCCTCGACGACCCGGACACGGTCTGGGCGGGCGTCGAGGATGCAGGGCTCTTCCGCTCGAGCGACGGCGGCACCTCCTGGCAGGAGCTGCCCGGCCTGCGCCGGCACGAGACCGCCCCGAGCTGGGCTCCCGGCGCCGGAGGGATGTGCCTGCACACGATCCTCATCGACCCGACCGATCCCGCCCGGATGCACGTGGCGATCTCGGCGGCCGGGGTCCTGCGCAGCGGCGACGGCGGCGAGAGCTGGAGTCTCGCCAACCGGGGCCTGCGCTCGGAGTTCCTCCCGGTTCCCGACGCAGATGCCGGGCACTGCGTGCACCGCCTGGCGGCGCACCGCGACCGCCCGGAGGTTCTCTACATGCAGAAGCACTGGGACGTCATGCGATCTGACGACGGCGGCGGCAGCTGGACCGAGGTGAGCGGTGACCTCCCGACCGACTTCGGCTTCGCCATCGACGTCCATGCCCACGAGCCCGAGACCGTCTACGTCGTGCCGATAACGAGCGACTCCGAGCACTTTCCGCCGGGCGGCCAGCTGCGCGTCTACCGCAGCAGGAGCGGCGGCAACGAGTGGCAGCCGCTCACCGAGGGGCTGCCACAGAGGCACTGCTACGTGAACGTCCTACGCGACGCCATGGCTGTGGACCTCCTCGAGCCCTGCGGCGTCTACTTCGGCACGACGGGGGGCCAGCTCTACGCCTCGCCTGACAGCGGGGACAGCTGGAGGGCGATCTGCCACGACCTGCCGGCGGTGATGTCGGTGGAGGTGCAGACGCTCCCGTGACGCCGGTGCGGGTCGTGCTGCCGGCGACGCTGCGCTCGCTCGCCGGGATCTCGGGCGAGGCCGTCATCGATGTCGACGTCGACGGCGACGGCGAGGTGACCACGGCCGCCGTGCTCGACGCCCTCGACCGTTGCTACCCGGTCCTCCGCTGGACCTTGCGCGAGCAGCAGAGCGGGTCGCGGCGGCCTTTCATTCGCTTCTTCGCCTGCCAGGAAGACCTCTCGCTCGAGCTGCTCGACGCCCCGCTGCCGGCGGCGGTTGCCGCAGGGCGCGAGCCGCTCGTCGTCATCGGGGCGATCGCCGGAGGGTAGGCCGCCGCGGCCGATCGCTGCCGCCGTCCCCGCACCGGAGCGAGCTCGGTGCGCCCGGCCCGGCCCGGCCCGGCCCGGCGGCCTGGCGGCCTGGCGGCCGGCCGGGGCCCGAGCCGTTCCGCCGACGCTCGGTCTAGGGTAGGCGGGGTCGTGCGGGTGGCGGTTCTCGGAATGGGTCGAATGGGCGCAGCGCTGGCGGCGCGGCTTGCCGGCGACGGCCACGACGTCAGGGTGTGGAACCGCTCGCCGGGAAAAGCGGACGAGCCGCTGCGTGCCGGCGCCAGCGAGACGGCGACGATCGCCGAAGCGGTGGGCGGGGTCGAGGTGGTGATAACGAGCCTCGCCGACGACGGTGCCGTGAGGCAGGTCGCGCTCGGCGAGGACGGGATCCGGGCACACCTCGACGACGGCCTCTACGTCGAGGCGTCGACGATCTCGCCCGAGCTGAGCGAGGAGCTCGCCGGTCGCTTCGGGCATTTCGTGGCGATGCCGGTGCTCGGCCGGCCCGACGTCGTGCGAGACGGCTCGGCCACCTACCTCGCCGGCGGTCCCGATGCCGACCTCGCCCGTCTCGAGCCGGTGCTGCGCTCGCTCAGCGGGGACAGCGCCGGGGACAGCGGCCACGAGCCGGGCCCTGCCCGCAACGTGCTGCGGCTTCCCGAGGCGCGCCTCGCCAGCGCCGCCAAGCTCGCCTCGAACCTGCTGCTGTTGGACAGCGTCCTCGCCCTCTGCGAGGCGGTGACGGCGGGGCGGGGCGCCGGGCTCGGCGACGACCAGCTCCGGCAGCTCTTCGGCGCCAGCCCGACCGTGGCGCCGGCGCTGCAGTACCGCCTCGAGCCGATCCTCACCGGGTCGGGACCGAACTGGTGGACGGTCGACCTCGGCCGCAAGGACGCCCGCCTCGCCGTCGAGATGGCCGAACGAACCGGCTGCCGCCTCCCGGTCACCGCTGCCACCCGCGGCCAGCTCGACGAGGCGTCACGAGCCGGGCTCGGCGACGGCGACCTCGCCTCGGCCATCTCTTTGTACCGCGCCCGGCCGCCCTTGCGGCGATCTCCTGGCCGGAGCTGACCTCACGGGCCGCGCACCGCCAGGCGGTAGGATGGCGTCTGCAGCCACCGACCACTGCGGGAGAGTCCCCGAGCGGGACGCCGAAGGAGCAACCTCCCCGGAATCTCTCAGGCCAACGGACCGCAGCGGCACGGCTGTCTCTGAAGAGAGGTCGGCGGCGACAATCGCCGGCTCACCGAAGGGGGAAGCCGGCAGCGTGCCGGCGAAGCTCTCAGGTGCACGGACAGAGGGGGACGGAGGGCGCCCGAAGCGCCCGACCACCCGGCGGGCCGCTCGCCCGCTGCCGGCAGCACGCCCCGGGGCGCCTGTCGACGACCGTGCGGAGAACTGATGACCCGAGAAGCACCGGCGCTCTGCCGCCGCCTTGGCGAGATCCCCGGCGACCCCTTCGTGCCCCGCCACATCGGTCCGTCGGCGGTCGAGGTCGGGCGGATGCTCGAGACGCTCGGCTACGACAGCCTCGACGCCCTCGTCGCCACGGCCATTCCGGCGCCGCTCGTCTCCAAGCGGAGCTTCGAGCTTCCCGAGCCGGTCGGCGAGGCCGAGCTGCTCGCCGAGCTGCGCGCCGTCGCCGCCTCCAACCGCCCCGCCACCTCCCTCGTCGGCCGCGGCTACCACGGCACCGTCACCCCGCAGGTGATCCAGCGCAACGTGCTCGAGAACCCCGCCTGGTACACCGCCTACACCCCGTACCAGCCGGAGATCAGCCAGGGGCGCCTGCAGGCCCTGCTCAACTTCCAGACGATGGTCTGCGACCTGACGGCGCTCGAGGTGGCGAACGCCTCCCTCCTCGACGAGGCGACGGCGGCGGCCGAGGCGATGACGCTCTGCCGGCGGGCGGTCGGCGGCGGCAGAGGGGG
This sequence comes from Acidimicrobiaceae bacterium, assembly GCA_027306715.1. Classification (GTDB taxonomy): domain Bacteria; phylum Actinomycetota; class Acidimicrobiia; order Acidimicrobiales; family Bog-793; genus DAHUZG01. Next base: position 49,132 of record DAHUZG010000142.1, on the reverse strand, counting down.
TCGCTTCCTCGTCGACCGGAGGTGCCACCCGCAGACGATCGAGGTCGTCCGCACCCGCGCCGAGCCGCTCGGCATCGAGGTCGTCGTCGGCGACCCTCCCGGCGTCGCCGACGACGACGCCTTCGCCGTGCTCGTTCAGTATCCCGGGACCGACGGAGAGATCGGCGAGCCGGGAGCGCTGGCGGCGATCGCCGAGATCGCCCACGGTGCCGGGGCGATGGTCGTCGTCGCCACCGACCTGCTCGCGCTCACCGTGCTCGTGCCGCCGGGCGAGCTCGGCGCCGACGTCGCCGTCGGCAGCAGCCAACGCTTCGGCGTGCCGATGTGGTTCGGCGGCCCCCATGCCGGTTTCATCTCCGTGCGCGCCGAGCTCGGGCGCTCGCTGCCGGGGAGGCTGGTGGGCGTGTCGGTCGACGCCGAGGGGCGGCCGGCGTTGCGCCTCGCGCTACAGACCCGCGAGCAGCACATCCGTCGCGAGCGCGCCACGAGCAACATCTGCACGGCGCAGGCGCTGCTCGCCTGCGTCGCCGGCTTCTACGCCGCGTGGCACGGGCCCGAAGGCTTGCGCGCCATCGCCGAGCGGGTCCACCGCCTCACCGTCGTCCTCGCCGAAGGGCTGCGCAGGGCAGGGCACGAAGTGGTGACGAGCCGGTTCTTCGACACCGTCGCCGTGCGCGCCGGCTCCGGCACGTCGACCGGCTCGGTCCTCGCCGCAGCCGACGCCGCCGGGGTCAACCTGCGCCGTGTCGATGCGTCGACGATCGGGATCAGCCTCGACGAGACGACGACCCCGGCGGTCGTCGAGGCCGTGCTGAGGGCCTTCGGGTCCGCCATTCCGGCCGGCTCGGGGCTTGCCGAGCTCGACGCGGCAGCCGAGAGCCCGCTCGCCCCTTCGCAGCTGCGGACGAGCGCCTACCTCACCCACCCGGTCTTCCACCGCTACCGCTCGGAGACCGAGATGGTGCGCTACCTGCGATCGCTCGCCGATCAGGATCTCGCCCTCGACAGGACGATGATCCCGCTCGGATCGTGCACGATGAAGGCCAACTCGGCAGTCGAGCTGGCGGCGATCTCCTGGCCGGAGCTGACCTCGCCGCATCCCTACGCCCCGCTCGAGCAGAACGCCGGCTACCTCCGCCTGATCGGCGACCTCGAGAGCTTCCTCGCCGAGCTCTCGGGCTACGACGCCGTGTCGCTGCAGCCGAACGCCGGCTCCCAGGGCGAGCTGGCCGGACTGCTGGCGATCCGCCGCTTCCACCAAAGCCGCGGCCAGCAGGCGCGCGACATCTGCCTCATCCCGGCGTCGGCGCACGGTACGAACGCCGCCAGCGCCGTCATGGCGGGCCTTCGGGTCGTCGCCGTTGCCTGCGACGAGCAGGGCAACGTCGACCTCGACGACCTGCGGGCCAAGATCGGGGCGCATGCCGGGCGGGTGGCGGCGATCATGCTCACCTACCCGTCCACCCACGGCGTCTACGAGGAGTCGGTGCTCGAGGTGTGCGACGTCGTGCACGAGGCGGGGGGTCAGGTCTACATCGACGGAGCGAACCTCAACGCCCTCGTCGGCATCGTCCGCCTCGCCGAGCTGGGCGGCGACGTCTCGCACTTCAACCTGCACAAGACCTTCTGCATTCCCCACGGTGGTGGCGGCCCCGGTGTCGGTCCGGTCGGCGTCCGCTCGCACCTCGCCCCGTTCCTGCCTGGCGTGCTGCGGCGTCCCGCCGCAGGCGAGGCACAGGGCGGCTCGGGCGCGGGCGGCGTGCCGGACTCCGGCGCCGTCGCCGCCGCCCCCTTCGGGTCGCCCGGCGTGCTGCCGGTGTCCTGGGCCTACATCCGCCTGATGGGTGCGGCCGGCCTCGCCGAGGCGACCAAGGCGGCCGTGCTCGCCGCGAACTACCTGGCTCATCGGCTCGGGCAGGCCTATCCGGTCCTCTACCGCGGCGCCGGAGGCCTCGTCGCCCACGAGTGCATCCTCGACCTGCGGCCGATCGCCGAGGCCTGCGGGGTAACTGCCGAGGACGTCGCCAAGCGCCTCGTCGACTACGGCTTCCACGCTCCGACGATGTCCTTCCCGGTCCCGGGCACGCTGATGATCGAGCCGACGGAGTCCGAGTCCCTCGCCGAGCTCGACCGCTTCTGTGAGGCCATGCTCGCCATCAGAGACGAGATCGCCGAGGTCGAGGAGGGTCTCGTGGCTGCGCCGGCGAGCGTGCTGCGCGGCGCCCCGCACACCGCCGTCGCCGTCACCGACCCGTCATGGGACCGCCACTACTCGGCCCGCCAGGCCGCCTTTCCCGCCGGCGGGCCGAGCGCCATGCCCGCAAGTACTGGCCGCCGGTCGCCCGGATCGACAACGCCTACGGGGATCGCCACCTTGTCTGCGCCTGCCCCCCGCTCGAGGAGCTCGCCGAGAGCAGCTGAGATCTCGCCAGGAGTGGTGGCTTGACCACCCTCTGTTTTGGGCCGTCGGCGTGCCGTTAGTCGTTGCAAGACCACCCGAAGGCAGGCGCGAGTTGCCGATCATCGAGCTTCGGAGCACAGCGCGTGACGACGCCCGTCGGCGAGCCTTCCAGCTCGCCTACGAGGCCCAGGACGGTGGCACGCCCCACGCGCCGGCAGCGATCGAAGCCATCGCCCGTGAGGCCCACCGCTCGGGCTGGGACGACATCCGCCGTGCGTGCCTGTTCAGCAGGGCGATCGTGGCCCGCGTCGACGGCGACGACGCCGAGGCGTCGGCAGACGTCGCCGCTCTGATCGACTCGAGCGTCGCTGCCGACGACCAGGTGATGCTGGCGATCGGGCTCGGCCTGCGCTCGACGGAGGCGTTCTCGGGAAGCGACCCGAATTCGGCGATGAGCAGGGACGCCGACCTGGCGCGTGGCGTCGTGCTGCTCGAGCGTGCCGAGGGTCATCCGATCGAGAGGATGGCGGCGCACAAGGTGTGCGGAGTGGCCTTCTCGACCCGCTCTTTGTTCGAGCTCGGCGACGAGCAGTACCGCGCCGCCCTCGCCGCCGGCCGCGAGGAGCCCCCCGGCACCCTCGACACAGTGCTCGCCCAGATTGCCTGCAACATGGTCGAGACGCAGGTCTGCTGGGCGGCGATGCTCCGCCAGCTCGGCGATCGATGCGGCGTCGGGGAGCGGTGGCGCTCGTGGAGCGCCCGTGCCGAGGCGATGGCGGGCTTCGAGATGTCACCCGGCGTGCGTGCCGAGCTCACGGCTCTCGGCCTCGTGCTCGAGGCCGTCGCCGGGCACGACACCGTCGCACCTGCCAGGGAGCTGCTCGAGGCAGCGGGGCGGCCGCCGAACCGCCGGACCGCCGCCTTGCTGCAGCTCGCCATCGCGCTCGGACACGCCGGCGCTGGCGACGGCGGCGCCGCTCAATCGGCGCAGTCGGCAGCTGCCCTTCTCGACACGAGCCTTCAGAACCACCTCTACGACCTCGCGCTGCTCGTCGACGCCGAGGTCGAGGCCGGCGGCGGGGAGTCGGCCGGGCTCCGCTACGGGCGGCGCCAGGTCGAGCAGCGCTGGGTGAGGCGGCTGTCCTCGCTCGCCGCGATGCAGTCGCTGATCCAGTCCGAGCGGGTCGCCGAGCAGATCGAGCGGCTGAACCGCCATGCCCATCTCGACGACCTCACCGGGATCGGCAACCGGCGCGCGCTCGGCGAGTACCTCACCGAGATCAAGCGTGACGAGGTGACCTCGATCGGGCTCGTGCTGCTCGACGTCGATGACTTCAAGTCGGTGAACGACCTTCACGGTCATCTCGCCGGCGATGCCGTGCTGGTCGAGATCGCACGCACCTTGCATGCCGGCTTGCGGGCGGGAGACCTCGCGGCACGTCTCGGAGGAGACGAATTCGTCGTGATCCTCGCCGGCGCCGGTCTCGACGACACCCGGCGCCGCGCCGCCGACCTCGTCGGCGCGCTCGCCGAGTCAGGCTTCGACGAGCTCAGCACGGGCTTGCGGGTGACGCTCAGCGCCGGCGTCTCGGCGGGACCGCCGGCGTGCGTGCCCGACCTCTGGGCCGGGGCCGACGCAGCGCTCTACCGCGCCAAGGCCGGCGGAGGCGGCCGGGTGCAGGCCGTCGGCGCGGCGCCGCCTGAGCAGCGCGCCGGGACGGCGCCCGTCGACGCCGGGTGCTACGCCGCTTCCGGCCCTGCGGGCAGCGCGAGCGCTTTCCTCCCGAGTTGGCAAGCGGCCCCGGGCGCCTGAGCCGGGCTCAGCTGCTTCCGCCGGGGCTGTCTCCGCCGGGGCTGCTTCCGCCGGGGCTGCTTCCGCCGGGGCTGCTTCCGCCGGGGCTGCTTCCGCCGGGGCGGCCCGCGTTGCTGCGGGCGTAGCTGTCGAGGCGGGCTAGCTCGTCGAGGTAGAGCTTGCGCATCGCCGGCGGGGCGAACATCCGCTCGAAGAAGCCGCTGACGCCCCCGGCACCTTGCCAGGTCGTCTCGATCCGCACCCGGCTGGTGTCGCCTTCGGGCGACACGGTGAAGGTCGTGACGAGGCTCGAGCCGGTGTCGGTCTCTCTCAGGACCCGGCCCGGCTCCGGCTCGGAGACCGCCATCCGATAGGAGCGGGTGCGGCCGCCGGCAGTGACGTCGAAGCGGACGACGCTGCCGGCGCCGGCGCCGCCGGACTCGACGGTGAACCCGGAGAACGCCGGAGGCAGGAACCTCGGGTGGTGCTCGCGCAAGTCCGCCAGGTAGCCGTAGACGAGCTCGGCCGGCGCGCCGACCTGTCGCTCGGCCGAGACGTGGATCGTGGCCATCCCTTCTGCCTACCAGCTCGGCGACACCGGCGGAGCACGCCGAGGCGGATCTTGGGTGCCAGACTCCCGGCGAGGTAAGGTCCGCGGCGGAAGGAGCAAGGGGGCAGCTTGGGGTTGCGGGAGGTGCTCGGCGAGGTAGCCCGGCGGTGGCGCACGATCGACGATGTCGACCTCGGTCGGACGGCGCCTCGTGGGGACGTGCAGCCCGGCGCGGCGCGGCCTGCCGGGCGGGTCGCCGGCACCACCGCAGGCGCTGCCCCCGCAGGCGCTGCCCCCGCAGGCGCTGCCCCCGCAGGCGCTGCGGCGACGCTGCGGTTGCCCGGGCTGCAGCAGGCAGTCGGGACGTCCTTCTTGGCCCTGGCGGCGCTGGACCTGCTCGGGGCCATCGTCGCAGGCTCGACATCACTGCGCATCGTCTGCGGGCTGGCGATCCTCCCGCACGCCGTGATCGGCGCCTGCGTGCTCCGCTACCGGCCCTCGGAACGCTCCCCGGCGCCGGGGCCCGTTTCCCGGCCACCAGCTGACCGGCTGACCAGCTGAGCGGCTGACCAGCTGAGCGGCTGACCGGCTGAGCGGCTGACCAGCTCGCGGACACCGGGGGCAGCCGACGCTACGTCCGGGGGTCGCCGGTCGGCGCCGCCTCGGCGGCATCGAGGACGCGCGAGACCGAGGCTGCCAGCACCGGCAGCGGGAGCGGCCCGGCCTGCAGCACGAGGTCGTGGAACCATCGGAGGTCGAAGTCCTTGCCGAGCCGTGCCTGCGCGGTCGAGCGCAGCCGCTGCAGCTCGATCCGCCCGACCATGTAGGAGAGCGCCTGGCCGGGGCCGGCGATATAGCGATCGACCTCGCTCTCGATCGTGGTCTCGGCGATCGGGGTGTTGTCCCGCAACCACTGCACGGCCTTCGCCCGGCTCCAGCCGAAGGCGTGCAGCCCGGTGTCGACGACGAGCCGACCCGCCCGCCACGAGTCCGTGCTGAGCATCCCGAGCCGGCTCACGTCGTCGCTGTAGAGGCCCATCTCGTCGGCGAGCCGCTCGGCGTAGAGCCCCCACCCCTCGGCGGCGGCGGTGTCGTGCAGGACGCGGCGTGCCAGCGGCAGACCCTCGGCCCGCTGGGCGATCGAGAGCTGGAAGTGGTGCCCTGGCACCGCCTCATGGAAGGCTGTCGCCTCGGCCGTATGGCGCGAGCGCTCGGTCGGCCGCGAGGTGTTGAGGAAGTAGGTGCCGAGCCTCGAGCCGTCCACCGCGGGCGGGAGGTAGTAGGCCGGAGACGAGCCCGCCTCGTCGGCTGACGGAACGGGCTCGACGGCGCACGGCGTGGGCGCCACGGTGAGGAACCACTCCGGGGCTGCGGCCTCGGCACGGCGGACAGCGGCGACCGCCTCGGCGAGCATCTCCTCGGCCGAGGCGTAGCGCAGGGCCCGATCGCTGCGCAGCCGCTCGAACACCGCGCCCCGCTCCCCCGTGCCGAGAGCGCGCCGCCCGACCTCGGCGTACTCCTCGACAAGTCGCTCGGTCAGCTCGATCCCGAGCTCGTGCAGCTCCGCCGGCGCCCGTTCGAAGCCGGTGTGCCGGCGCACACAGGTGGCATAGGCCTCCTCGCCGCCCGGCAGGTGGACCAGTCCCGGGTGATCGTCGTCGCGCGCCGCCTCGAGCAGCCGCTCGAGCTCGTCGCGGTAGGCCGCCAACGCCGGCGCGACGACGCCGGCGGCCATCTCCTCGGCGCCGGCACGGCCGATGCCGGCGAGCGACGGGTCGGCGAGCACGCCCTCGAGCTGGGCGACGGCGGAGTAGACCAGCCGCCGCACCGGGAGCCGCCCGGAGCCGGCGCCCCGCCGGTGTCGCTCGGCCGCCCGCTCCAGGTAGTCGGGCCCCTGCGCCAGGCGCATGCGATAGGCCTGCCGGCGCGCCTCGTCGCCGAGCGCCAGCTGCGGGAGGGAGACGACCAGCTCGCCGGCGGGGGCGACAAAGCGGTTGGTCACCGTCCACTCGACCGCCCCGAGGCGCAACGAGGCGGCGCTCACCGATGCCGCATGGGCCACCAGCTCCACGGTCTGGCGGTCCACCTCGCCGAGGCGCTCGGCCTCCGGCGCCGTCGAGAGGGCTCTGGCCGCCTCGGCGATGCGCTCGAACCGGCCGGCGAGGCGTTCCTCGCCGTCGACCGAGAGGTCAGGGAGGAGGGCGTCGAAGCCCGCCAGTCCCTGCAGCGAGGCGTCGAGAGGGCTCTGCTGGCACGCCGCTGCCAGCAGCTCGTCGGCGAGAACGGCGACTCGCATCGCGGCGATGTTAGAGCGACGCCGCCTCGACCTCGCCTCGCTGGCGCCGGCGAGGAGGCGCCCGGTAACCTCCGTCGATGGTCAACCCGCTCGCCGGGTTCCGCATCGAGCCCTCGGAGGTCTCCTTCGTCGGGCACGACCTCGCCCGGCCCGAGTGCGTGCTCGCCGAGCGCGACGGCACGCTCTGGGCCGCTGACGCGCGCGGCGGCGTGACACGGATCGCTTCCGATGGCAGCCAGCAGCTCGTCCTCATGCGCCCGGCCGGCGGGGCCGTCGAGGCCGCCACGGCGGGGCCGCCCGGGGATGTCGCGGCGTCGATCCTCGGGGGCTCGCTCCCGAACGGCCTCGCCTTCCTCCCCGGCGGCGACCTCGTCGTCGCCGACTTCGGCGACGGCTCGCTGCGACGGATGCGCCGCGACGGGGTAGCGACGCTGCTCGCCGCCGAGATCGGCGGCGAGCGCCTCGGCAGCACCAACTTCGTGCTCGTCGACTCACGCCGGCGGATCTGGCTGACCGTGACGACGCGGCTCGAGCCGTGGACGCGCTCGATCAACGAGCGCGTCGCCGACGGTTACATCGCGTGCGTCGAGGGTGGTGAGATCCGCCTCGCCGCCGACGGCTTCGCCGGCACCACCGAGATCCGCCTCGACGCCGCCGAGGAGTGGATGTACGTCGTCGAGTCGAACGGCCGCAGGATCTCCCGATTGCGCCTGCTCGACGACGGAAGCCTCGTCGACCGGCAGCTCTACGGGCCGCCCGACCTCGGGGGCATCCCGGACGGCTTCGCCTTCGACGAGGCGGGGAACCTCTGGATCACCCTCGTGAGCGCCGACCGGCTGGTGGCGCTCACACCGAACGGCGAGGTTCTCACCCTGCTCGATGCCGGCGACGCCACCAAGGCTTTAGAGCTCGATCGCCACTTCTCTGCCGGGACGGTCACGCCCGAGCTGCTCGGGATCGCCCGCGGCACGGTGGCGCCGCTGATGGCGAGCGTCACCTTCGGCGGCCCGGATCTGCGTACGGTCTACCTCGGCAGCCTGATGGGGACGCGCCTGCCGGCCTTCCGCTCACCGGTGCCGGGCCTCCCGCCGGCGCACTGGTCGTGGTGAGCGGCAGGAGGCCTGCGGCCGGCTTGCTCGAGGGCAAGCTCGTCGTCGTCACCGGCGCCGGGCGCGGCCAGGGGGCGGCGGAGGCGTCTGCGGTGCTGCGCGCCGGCGGGCGTGTCGTCGCCCTCGACCTCGAGACGCCGGGGGAGTCCCTCGCCGCAGGCGTGCCCGGTGCTGAGGAGCGGCTCGTGCGGCGGTCGCTCGACGTGAGCGACGAGGCCGCCTGGAGCGAGCTCGCCGGCGAGCTCGCAGCGAGACTCGGTCCGGTGCACGGGCTGGTCAACACCGCCGGCGTCACCGACCGCAGCCGGCTCGGCTCGGTGTCACGCGCCGCCTGGGACCGGGTCTTCGCCGTCAACGTCACCGGGGCGATGCTCGCCATCCAGGCGCTGGCGCCGTTGATGCCGCCGGGGTCCTCGGTCGTCAACGTCGGCTCTCTGGCGGCAGTTAACGCCCATTACACGGCGGCGTACACGGCGAGCAAGTGGGCTCTGCGCGGCCTGAGCCGGGTCGCCAGCCTCGAGCTCGGGCGCCGCCAGATCCGTGTCAACCTCGTCAACCCCGGTTACATCGAGACCGAGATGACCGCCTCGGCGCCGGAGTCCTTCGTCGCCGCCAACCTCGCCAACACCCCGCTCGGACGCCTCGGCAGGGTGGACGACGTCGTCCCGCTCGTGCTGTTCCTGCTCTCGGAGGCGTCGGGCTTCATCTCGGGCGCCGAGATCCCCGTCGACGGGGGCCAAGGGGCACACGCCGGCGCCAAGGCGGTCTCGGACGCGCTGCTCGCGGCTGCGCCGCCGGCCGCCCCGCCGGTATCCTCGGCGGCCGCGCAGCCGGCCTCCCCGGCGGTCGCCCCGACCGGCGTGTGCCGCCCCGAAGGATGACGCTCGTCCTCTCCGACGCCGACGTCCGCCGCTCGGTGTCTTTGCCCGAGCTCGTCGAGGCGATCGCCGGCGGCGAGTGCGGCGACATCATCGCCGCCGAGGCAGCGGGGATGTGGCCTCCGCGGCGCCTCGAGTCCCTCGTCGAGCTCGCCGGATCAGGCTCCACCTGGCGACGACCGGCCGGGCTGAGCGTCTTCAAGTCGGTCGGCACGGCGCGAGCCCGGAGTCGATCAGCCCCTGGCGCAGCATCTGCATCTGGACGTCGTGGACTCGCTGGGTCGGCTGGCGCAACGGGCCGCCGTTGTAGCCCTGCAGCCACGCCGGGAACTTCCACGCCTGGCGATTGACGAAGGTACCGCCGTGCAGCTGGGCGGCGGCGGCACTCTTTGCGCCTTCGGCCTTGATGGCGACGACGTTCGGGCAGTCGTCGACGAGCCGGCGCAGCAGCACGAGCTCGGCACCCGTCTCCTCGGCGATGCGGAGGGCCTCGATGGCGTCGGCGTCGCGCGCCTCGCCAGGGGTGTAGCTCGCCGAGATCGGCCCCGACCTCCTCCGGGATCAGTCCAGCTCCAGCTCCAGCCAGCCGCTCAGAACGGCTCGGCCATCTTCTGGAAGGTCGTGTTGAGCAGCGTGCCGGGGTCGGCTCCGGGGACGTGGCTGGTCTCCCAACGGGAGAGCTGGAGCGACCCCTCGACGATGAGCCGGGCACGCTCGTAGCGGCGGTCGGCGAAATGGTCGAGCAGCTCGGGCACCGGGCCACCGCCGGCCACGAGCTCGGCGAGGACGAGGGCGTCCTCGATGGCGATGCCCACGCCGTAGGCGAGGTGCGGGGTGGTGGCGTGGGCGGCGTCGCCGACGAGCAGCACTCGTCCACGGTGCCACGGAGGCGGGAGGAGGAGAGCGACGAGCGAGCGGCACTCGACCGTGTCGGGGTCGAAGCTGTCGCGGACCTCGTCGACGACGTCGTTGTAGCCCGTGAGCTGCTCGGCGAGCTGCCCGGCGAGCAGCGGCTGGGCCGGGCGCGGCGTCTCGGCCTCGCCCGGCTGGAGGACGAAGAGGTAGATGTGGTCCTCGGCGATCGGGACGAGGCCGACCTTGCCGCTGGCACCGAAGAAGATCGGGTAGTGGTCGAGGCGCGGGGGCCGCGGCGCCTTGGCGCGCCAGATCTTCTGCCCAGCGCGGATCGGCTCCGGAGCGGCCGGGAAGATTCGCCGCCTGATCGCCGAGTGGACACCGTCGGCGCCGACGACGAGCCCGTAGCGGCCGCGACCGCCGTCGGTGAGCTCGACGTCGATCCCGGCGCCGTCGTCCTTTAGAGCGGCGACGGTCGTCCCGAGCCGGACCGACACGCCGGCGTCGCGCAGCGCCCGCTCCAAGATGGCGTGCAGCGCCGGGCGGCCGATGCCGAGCGGGTGGAGGAGCTCCCCGTCGAGCTCGGGCGTCTCGGCGGCATAGAGCAGGGCGCCGGCGGCGTCGCAGAAGCGGATCACCGGGTGGACGAACCCGACGGCACGGCACTCGTCGTAGAGCCCCAGCCGGCGCAGCGCCCGCAGCGGCGACGGCTGCAGCAAAAGGCCGATGCCGGCCGGTCGCCAGTCCTTCTCGATCTCGGCGAGCTCGACCTCGACGCCGGCGCGTGCGAGGGCGATGGCGGCGGTCATCCCCGCCGGACCGCCACCGACGACGAGCGCCGAGCCGACGGCGCTCACTGCTGTGCCCCCCGGCAGGCGGAGCTTTGGGACGGCGCGCTCACGAGGCTCCCCGCCGCCGCCGGACGACCTCGGCGAGGGAGACGGCGATGACGAGCGCCGCCCCGTAGAAGGCGTCCTCGATCCAGCCTCCCAGGCCGAGCAGCTCGAGACCCATGATCCCGGTGGCGAGGAAGTAGATGCCGACCATCGTGCCGATCGGGTTGAAGCGACCGGGCTGGATGACAGCGGTGCCGAGGAAGACGGCCGAGAGGGCGGGCAGGAGGTACGTCGACGAGGCAGAGGAGTCGAAGCCGCCGAGAGAGGCGGCGAGCAGGATCCCGCCGAGCGAGCAGAGCAGACCGCTGGCGACATAGGACAAGAAGCGGATCCGGTTGACGCGCACTCCGGCCAGGCGGGCCACCTCGCGGCTGGCGCCGACGAAGGTCATGTGCCTGCCGAGGGGGGTGAACGAGACGATGTAGGCAAAGATCGCCGCCAGCACGATGCCGTAGAAGAACGAGATCGGCAGCCCGCCGATGCTGTAGAGGTCGATCTTGCCGAAATTGACGCTCAGCCCGGAGACCGTCTGCGAGTCGGAGATGAGCAGCGAGACGCCAAGCATCAGGCTGCCGGAGCCGAGCGTGACGATGAGGCCGTTGACCCCGACGACGACGGCAAAGAAGCCGTTCACGAGCCCGCAGGCGATGCCGATGCCGACGACGATGAAGCAGGCGGCGACGACGTTCACCCCGTGCAGAACCACGAGCACCGGCAGAGCGGTGGCGCAGAGACCCATGATGAAGGCGACCGAGAGGTCGAACTCCCCGACGATGAAGGTCGCCACCGCGGCAAGGGCAGGAAAGACGAGATCCTCCTGCGAGCCGAAGATGCTCTGGAACGTCGCCGCCTGCAGCATCTTGCTCGGCTCGATGGCGATGTAGACGAGCAGCATCAGCACCCATACGCCGATGACGGCGTAGCGGTGCGCGATCTCGTTGCGGGCGACGAAGCCGAGCACCCGGTTGGTTGCCGGCGGCTCAACAGGCGGTGACGGGCTGCCGGCGAGAGGGCTGTCGGCGACCACGTCGGGCGCCGCAGTGGCGCCGGCGCCGCTTCCGAGCTCGTGCATCGACTGGCTCACGGTGTCGCCACGCTCCTTGGCTCCGGCTCCGGCATCTGCGGTTCGTCGGCATAGACGGCGTCGACGACGGCGTCGGCGTCCGGTTCGAGCAGCTCGCCGGCGATCCTCCCGTCGACGAGCACGATGACACGGTGGCAGACCGCGCTCAGCTCCGACGGGTCCGACGAGGCGAGGACCACCGAGCACCCTCCTGCTGCTGCGGCGGTGAGCGCAGCGAGCAGATCCTGGCGGGCGGCGACGTCGACGCCCTGGGTCGGCTCGTGGAGCACGAGCAGCTTCGGCCCCCCGACGAGCCACTTGCCGAGCAGCACCTTCTGCTGGTTGCCGCCGCTCAGCTTGCCGGCGACCATCGACGGGTCCGAAGGGCGGACCCCGAGAGTCTCGACGACCTGGGCCGCCTCGCGGCGCTGCCAGTCGATGCCGGTGAAATGGCGGCGTCCACGCAGATGGACGCGGGGAAGCGTGACGTTCTCCGCCACCCGCAGCCCGAGGGCCAGACCCTGCACGTCGCGCCTCTCGGGGACGAGCACGACTCCGGCGAGCAGCGCCCGGCGGGGGTCGGTGCTGGCGAGGTCGATGGCGGCGCCGTCGACCACGAGCGTGCCCGCGGCGGGGCGGTGGGCCCCGGTGAGGGCGTAAGGCAGCTCGTCGACGCCCGAGCCGGGCTTGCCGGCCACCCCGACGATCTCGCCGCGGGCGATGGCGATCTCACCGACATCGCCCTCACCGAGATCGAGCCCGCGCACGACGATCCCGGCGTCCCCCGCGGATCCCGGCGGGGCGGACGGCCGGCCGACGGTGGCGACATCGCGGCCGACCATCAGGCGGGCGATCTCCTGCTCGGAGAGGTCACCCGTGCACAGTCCGGCGCCGGCGAGGCGACCGTCGCGCAGCACCGTCACGCGGTCGGAGTACGCCATCACCTCGGGCAGGCTGTGGGCGACGACGAGCACGCTCGACCCGGCGCCGACGGCATGGCGGAGCATCTCGTAGAACGAGGCGAGAGAGTCCTTGGAGAGCGCACGCGTCGCCTCGTCGAGGATCACGAGCCCCTCGCCGTCGTGAAGGTTGCGAAGCGCCCGGGCGATCGCCACGCGGAAGCGGTCGGCTGGGGCGAGGGACCGCACCGGGGCGAGCAACGGGAGGCTGACCTTCAGGCGGCTCAGCGCCTGCTCCGCCTCGGCACGCTCGCGGTGCTTGTCGACCCGGCCGAAGCGGGTGCGATGATATTGCCCGACTCCGATGTTGTCGACCACCGAGAGGTGATCGACGAGCCCGAGGTCCTGGTGCACGACGGCGATCCCGGCGGCTCGCAGGTCGTGCGGCTGGACCGGGAAGTGGAGCGGGCGCCCGTCGACGCGAAGCTCCGCTCCCCGGTCCGGCAGGTGATAGCCGGCGACGATCTTGACAAGCGTCGACTTGCCCGAGCCGTTCTGGCCGACGAGGGCGTGGATCTCCCCCGGCTCGACCTCGAGCTCGACGTCTGAGAGCGCCCGGGTCGACCCGAAGGTCTTCGACAGGTGCCGGATCTCGAGACGAGCCGTCACGACGCCGCTGCCGTCGCCGCCTGGCGCCCTGCTACGGCTTGCCCGTCCAGAGCTTCCAGAACAGGTGGTAGAAGGCGTTCGTCCCGTACCAGATGTTCGAGTTCGACGCCGCCGTCGTGAGCTGCAGGCCCTTCACGTTGGAGGCGTCGAAGACACGGATCGGGTCGTAGGGGAAGAGCGGGACCGGCGCTCCGGTCAGCATCCGCAGCACCCCGTCAGCCGAGGTCCAGCCGTCGTAGGCGGCGCTGTAGCCGACGTCGGCGAACAGGAACTGGTGGCTCGAGATGTCCTGCAGTGCCCCGAGCGTGCCATCGGTCGAGACCCCCTGCACCCGCGAGCTGGCATTGGCGCTCTGGGCGCCGGAGAGCGCCTCGGCGACGTCGGCGTCGGTCTGCGGCAGGATGTAGTCGATCGACGGGTCGGCGATCAGCTTGCTCGAGACCGCCGATGCCAGCTGCGCGAGGTTGGCGGTGTTGAACTGGAGCGTCGTGACCTTGCAGTCCGGGCAGTTCTTGGAGAACTCCGACAGCATCGACTGGCCCTCGTGGACGATCGACGCCGTGTCCATGATCTCGATGAACAGCACGTGCGCCTTGCCGTCGGACTTGGCGATGATCTCGTCAGCCGCCAGCGTGCCGACCTGCCCGAGGGTGTGGTCGCTGTCCTGGAAGGCGAACTTGTCGCTGTTCTTGATCCCGTCGGCGGCCGGCGCGTCAGCGAGCAGCACCGGCACGCCCTCGGACTTGAGCTGCTGGTACGCGGTCGAGATGAGGTTGTAGGAGATCGCCCCGGTGACGACCGCCGAGGCTCCCGCCGCCTTCGCCGAGAGCACGCAGCTGGCAGCGGCGGAGGGGACGAAGTGGGCGTCGCAGGTGGTCACCTTGATCCCGACATGGGAGAAGGCCGTCTGCATCGCCGACGCCATCTCGGTGAAGTACTGGATCGAGGTGCTGTAGGGCACGAAGAGGACCGTCTTGCCCTTCAGCTTGGCCACCGCCTTGGCGTTCAGCGCCGGCCCCGGCGACGGGTACCTCGCTAAGGCCCGCGTATAGCGGGCGATGTTCGCCTCGGCCGCCTTCACCCCGGCAGCGGGGCTCTTTGCCGAAGCGTGATGGACGGCGCCGCGGTGCGGCACCGAGGCGGCTGCCGCCAGCGAGCCGGCTGCGACCATGCCCGGCACTGTGCACAGCGCCGCCGCCACCGCCACCCGGCGAGCGCGGGTCGTCGTTGATCTGTCCACGTTCTCTCCCCTCCCTGATTGCCCGACGCCGGCGGGGCCGAAAAGATCCCGCCAGTCGCAGAATTTTCTAGTGCCCTCCGCGGTGATCATACGCTCAGGTTGTCACGGTCATCGTGCGAGCGCCGGGCGTCCGGGCGAGCTGCTCGGCGGCGGGGATGTCCGAGATGACGACGAGCTCAGAGCAGTGCGGACGCGAGCCAACGGCGCCCAACCGCCGGCAGAAACATGTTGGAGTCCGGGCAGCGCTGCTCGAGGTAGCGAGCCTCGCAGCTCAGGCGCGGCTTTGCACCACAACCACCGCTTGCGCCAGAAGTCGGGCAGCTACATTGAAGGTCCCCGCATGGCACCCTGACCTGCGCATTCACTCAGGCGCACCGAATAGCCGCTGTTCAGGGAGTACCTGGCGAGCGTCCGGCGCCTGAGCTACGGCAGTGTGTTGCGGGCGAACGTCGGCCTGTCGATCCGCTCCTTTCCAATCAGGTCGCCCACCATCTGTATCGGGTGCGGCGCTGTAGGAGCGACTACGCGGCAAGGGGGATCGCGCCGTCCGCGTAGCGGGATTCGTGGGCTCGCTGCCGTTCGTGGTCGAGGTGAAAGGCCCAGTAGTCGTCGAGATCGCCGTTGGAGCGGACCGCGCGTAGCTTGGGGACTGCATAAGACCATCCGGTCGGCAACAAGGTATCGGCAGGTCCCCTCGATGATGCCGGTGGCGATGGGCTACCCGGCCGCCAACGCCGTCGGGTGATCGAGGTAGAGAGCCTTGTTGGTCCGGTAGGTGGCACAGGCATCAGCCTCCTTGCGCTTCTTCTTGGTGAGTCGGGCGACCGTGGCTCGCCGGTGGATCCCCGCAGCGGCGTCACGGGCATTGCCCTCCAGCACGGCGAGCGTCTTGGCGCGCACCCAGTCCTCTACGGCCTGGTCGTTGTGGGCGGAGAAGCACCACGCGGCAGACCAGATGTGCTCCATAACATCGATCAGGTCGACTACGGCCGCAACCTCCAGGCTGTGGCTCTCAACTTCGGCCAAGGGCGCCAGTTCGTAGACCGCACCCACCTCGGCCATCCGCGCGCGGTAGCGCCTATCCCCTTTGGACAGGCCGGCTCCGAGCTTGGGGTGGCAGTCCCGGCGGCTTTGGCGGTCGCTTCCCGTAGTGCGTCGGGTCTCCCACCTCGAACTAGATCGGGGACGTGTCACCAGCTGTAGAAGCCCTGCCCGGATTTGCGACCGAGCTCGCCGGCCTCAACCTTGCGGCGTAGAACCTCGGGTGGCTCGAAGCGCGGACCGAGGCGGCTCGCGAGGTGCTCTGCGATCGCGAGGCGTACGTCGAGGCCGACGAGGTCGGTGAGCCGCAGCGGCCCGACGAGGTGTCGGTAGCCAAGGACCATGGCCGTGTCGATGTCCTCGGCAGAACCCACCCCCTCTTCGAGCATACGGATCGCTTCCAGCCCCAGCGCGACCCCCAAGCGGCTCGTGGCGAATCCCGGCGAGTCGTGGATCGTCACCGAAGTCTTGCCTAGCTCCTCCACCCATCGCCGGGCGCGCTCCACCGTGTCGTCGCTCGTGCGTGAGCCGACGACCACCTCGACCAGCTCGCTCGCTGGCACGGGGTTGAAGAAATGCAGCCCTATGAAGTTGCGCGGGCGCTCGAGTGCCGCGCTCAGCTCGTCGATCGACAACGAGCTCGTGTTCGTAGCCAGCAGCGCGCCGGGGTCGAGCACGGCCTCGACCGCGACGAGAAGTCGCGCCTTCAGGGCCGGGTCTTCCGGCAGGGCCTCGACGACGATCTCCGAGCCGACGAGCGAGCTGGGTTCGCTGCTGATCGAGAGTCGCGCCATTGCGGTCGTGACGGCCACGGGCAGCGAGCCGCGCCGGTCGCTCTCGCGCAGAGACGCCTCTATTCGTGCGCGAGCGGACTCGCCGGCGTCTACCGTGATCTCGACCAGTTGCACTCGGCAGCCCGCAGACAACAGCGCATGGGCGATGCCTGCCCCCATCCGGCCACCACCGAGCACGCCTGCTGCTCGCGGCGGCGCTGTCGACGATTCTTCCGAAGGATCAGGCGATCGATCATGCCGCTCCAGAAAGGTCGTCATCCGAGCGTGCTTCTCCTCGGTCTCGAAGAACACCGCTTGTGCGACGTTGTCGAACGCCGGGTGCGCGCTGGCTGGAATTTGCAGCGCGAGTTTCGTCAGGCGGAGTGCGAGCGGCGTACCCCTCCCGATCTTGTCGAGGAGGGCGTGGGCCGCCGCGAGGAGATCACGCTGCCCCGCGACCTCGGTCACGAGGTGGGACTCGACCGCAGCTTGGGCGTCGAGCGTTCGTCCGGCGAACAACATCTCGTACGCGAGCGCCTCACCGACGAGCTCGCGCAGCCTCCAGCAGGCGCCCGCCGTAGCCAGGATTCCCAGCGAGACTTCCGGGTTGCCGAAGCGAGCGCGTTCGGTGGCGACCCGAAAGTCACACGCGTAGGCGAGCTCAGCCCCCGCTCCGAACGCGAGGCCATCGATAGCGGCTACCGTGGGTAGTGGCAGCCGCCGAATGCGCTCGAACAGCGAGCTGTTGATTCCGGCGAGCGCGTCGTGGCGATTCGGGTCTCGCAATTCACGAACATCGGCACCCGAGGCGAACACGCCCTCGTGTCCCGTGAGGACGAGCATTCGCGGTCGGCGTTCCAGCCCCGCGCAGACCTCGTGGAGCATTTCCACGGTAGCGAGACCAATGGCGTTCTTCACGTCGGGCCGCATCAGGCGGACGACGACTCGGTCCTCCTGCTCCTCGGTCTCCAGCGGCTGGGCGGATTCGGCCAGACTCAAATTTGTTCCTTCCGCATCAGATCCAGCGCCGCTGAGCTTTTCCAGAGACAGTGGACACGATGTTCAGCAGCTTGCTTGATTCGGGCCAGCGATAGCTCGTAGCAGATGGGGAAGCTCTCGGCGCTCGCATGGTCGAAGCAGCTCCCGGTGGCGCCCATGGAGCGGACTATCCTCGCCTTCAAATAACCCGCACCTGTCTCGTTGATCAACTACCGGGGGTCTGAACACTTCAGCGCACGGGATTGCTCTCACGTTGCCGCCTAGGATTCTCCGCCGCAGCGATCTGCTCGTCTTGCAGCGCCGCAATCTGCTCGTCTGTCCAGCCAAGTATCCTGTGGAGCACATCCTCGGTGTCAGCTCCCAATAGTGGCGCCGGCCGAGATATTTTCCCCGGAGTCGTGTCAAGGCGGAACGGGAGGCCCGGGTAGCGGTGGATTCCAGCGTCGGGATGGTTCATCGTGTTAAGAAACTCCGTAGCGAAAAGGTGTGGGTCATCGTGTAGGTCACGTCCACTATTGACCGGGGACGCCGGCACGCCACGCGCCTGCAGCGACTCGGCAGCCTCACGTTTCGAATGCTGGCAGGACCAACCGACGATCGCAGAGGTGATCTCCGCCGTATGCTGCCTGCGGTTCTCGATCGTGGTGAACGTTGGATCGTCTGCCCAGTGGGATCTTCCAATCAGCTCACACAACGCGGCCCACTGCGGCGCGGTCTCCACCGCCAAGGCGATCCACTCATCTGCACCGGCAGCTGGATAAATGCCATGCGGGACTGCCTCAGGAGAAGCGTTTCCGAGCGGCTCGGGACTCGAGCCCGTCCGTCCGTACCTGATCAGGTACTCGCCGAGCCATTGAAGCGCCACCTCGCGAAGGCTCAGGTCGACGTGGGATCCTCCTACCGTTCTCCCTCGTGCCAAGAGGGCGGTGAGCACCATGCCGGCGCCGGTGATACCGCCGATCGGGTCGAGTAACGCAAAGCCCGTGAACTGCGGCTGCCCGTCCGCGTAGCTGATCAGCTTCATGCCGCCCGTAGTGGCCTCGATGGTGGGACCCACAGCAGCGTGGGATGAAAAGCCACTATGTTCACCGAAGCCCGTGATCTCAAGAAGTATGACGTCAGGCCGTAGAGCGGTGAGGTCACCATAGCCGAGCCTAAGTCGCTTCAGCACGCCAGGACCCAGATTGCCTATAACGACATCACTCTTTGCAATCAGGTTGCGCACTGCCTCTTGGCCGATACACGTCTTCAGGTCGAGCTCGACAGACAGCTTGTCATGATTTTGCGTGTTGAACATGTTGTTGCGGTTATACGGACGTTCTCCTGGTTCGCCGCCTGGGTAGCGGCGTGAACCGCGCTGTCCGCGCCACACGTCCAGACGACCACGCCATTCGACCTTGATCACCTCCGCGCCGAGATAAGCGAGCGTACGGCCAGCCATCGGCCCAGCCCAAGCCGTTGTCAGCTCGACCACCCGGATTCCATCGAGCGGCCTCGTGCGCGCGTCACCTACTCGTGCGGCACGTGAAGCGACTGGCTCCCGCTTCGACCACGTAGCGACGATGGCGTCGGTATCGGCACCGAGCTCTGGTGGCCTCGTATCTGGCGGTGATATCTGCGAGCTAGTACGGGATATCGAGCCGAGACGCCTTCGCGTACCGACAGGGGTGGAGACCTCGATCCAGTAGTCATGAGCCGCGAGATCAGGACAGCAATACACGTCAGCGACGTCTGTGACGAGCTCCACGGGCATCCGCAGTGCCTGGCCGGCCTCGACGACCTCCTGAGAGCGGCGACTGCGGACGCTATCCGCGATCAAGTCTGACGCGAGCGGCCAGTTCCGGATGAGCGCTTCGCCATCGCTGAACCGAGGATCGTCGCGCAACGTCTTCAATCCGAAGGCGTCACATGCATCTGACCAGAAGCCGGGCTTGACGAAGAGGGCGATCCATCCATCCGAGCACCGATACCGACCTAGCGGTCCGTCGTAGCGTTCACGGTCTGGGTAGGTTCCGTTGTAAGAGTATTGCGAGACGAGGTTCTGAGATATCGACACGGCCGTCTCAGCGACTGAGACGTGCGTAGCCTGACCGAGGCCGGATTGGTCTCGCTCGTAGAGCGCCGCCAGCGCTGTGACATATGCAGCCATACCGGCCGAGTAAGACGCGCGCTCCCCAAAACCGTAGAGCGGCTCGTGGCCGGGAGCGCCCGTGCAGTAGGCGGCTCCTGAATACGCTTGGTAGACGATCTCTGTCCCTTGCCACTGCCGGTACGGGCCCTGCTCGCCGAACGCCGAGAGCCAGCACACGACGAGCTGCGGGTACGCGCTGAGGTCTCCGGCGAAGGCGGACTTGCCATGATCAACGATCAACAGGTCGGTCGCGGACAGCAGGGGACGGTCGCGCGTGTCGCGGGCCCGCTCATCGACGACAAGCGATCGCTTACCACAATTGAGATGCCAAAAGAGGTCCTCTGAGCGCCTCGTCGTCGTGCCGGACATGGGTTCGAGGAGTACGACCTCTGCCCCGTGATCTGCGAACAAGCGACCGCAGAACTGGCCTGCAACGGAGTCGGATGCGTCCAGTACGCGTAGAAAGCTCAGGTCGGCGGGCATTCGTTACCTCTGACTCGAATTCCGCTGGCATGATCGCCCGGGTGACGGCGGATCCTGTCTGCGCTCGTTGCCTGTCTCCGACAAGCGCCTTCTTCCCGGGTCTCCACCAGTGTTGGGACGAGGCTGCGCCGAGTCCAGCAGGTCACCTCAACCGTCCGCCGGGAAAGCGACCACGCTCAAGCCATCCGATCTTGTCGCAGTCGCGCAGTCTCAACCAGGTCGAGAGTGAGGGTCGCGGGGTCCACCACTACGCCATAGATCTGCTTCGCTCGGTCGGCCGAGACGAGCCCGTCCACCACGTCTGCGAGCACCCGCTCGGAATTGCGGTGCAGCGGGTTGCCCCACCCGCCTCCGCCAGGTGCACGCGTGTGGCAGATCTCCCCGGGCGCGATGAACATGTTCGCCATCGTTGGCAGGATCCGCGTACCACCTGTCTCTGGGTTCTCTATCCACATCTCAGCCTTCGGGCCGTCGAGCCCGCCGGCGGCGCCGCGTGGCGGGAATCGGCTCCCGTCGCTGTTTCCAGTCGTCAGAAGGGCGGGCGCCTCCGGTGGGCGATCGCTCGCTATCATCTCGACGTAGACGCCGGGGCCGCCGCGGAACTCACCTGCCCCTTCCCAGTCGGTGAGCAGCTCGTACCGGCGGACCCAGAAGGGGACTTGGGTCTCGAACACTTCGATATCGGCGCGGACAAGGCAGCCAACGAAGCCGAAGTAGCCGATTCCAGGCCACCCGTCGTACCCTTTGAAGGCACCTGCGCTGCCGTCGCTGGCGAAGTGCTCGGCGAAGTACTGCCGGATGGTCCCGGTCCGTGGGTCGATCGTGTCGGGGTCCATGCCGACGTTGATCGGGCACAGGTGCCTGGCGAACATCCCGAATGAGGCATCCGGCAGCGCCTGCGCGAGTGCCAGCTGACAGGCCTCGGTGATGATCCCGCCGACGCTGATCCCGCTGGCACCGACTGTGGCAGGGTAGATCGGATGCACCACCGTCCCCGGTTTGGTCACGACGCTGACCTGCTTCATGCTGCCGTGGTTCTTTGGAACGTGAGGGTCGATCATCGCGAACACCGTTCGGGTCGCGGCGTAGAGCGTCGTTCCCCACGGAGTGTTGACGAACGTCGCCTGGGGGTCGCTCTCAGAAAGATCGAAGGTCAGGCTCTCGCCCTCAACCGTCAACTTCGCCCGAACCCAGACCGGGCGGTCCGTTTGGCCGTCCCAGTCGGTGGCCGACTCGCCGTAGTAGTCGCCGTCGGGGATCTTGGCGATCTCGGCTCGAGCCGCGCGCTCGCCGGCAGCGATCATCTCGTCCATGCAGGCCAGGACCGCTCCAGATCCGTACCGTTCGACCAATCTGATCAGATCCTGGTCGCCTTGCTCCATCGCACCGTTGATCAACATGGCGTCCATCCGGACGACGTCGGGGTTCCTGACGTTCCGGAGGACGAGGCCCCACAGCTCCTCGTCGACCACGCCTGCCTTGATGATTCGGATAGGTGGGATGTTCAAGCCTTCGGCAATGATGTCGTAGGCCCCCGGAGCATATCCGCCAGGCAGGAACCCGCCGGTGTCGGCCATGTG
Organism: Acidimicrobiaceae bacterium; assembly: GCA_027306715.1. Classification (GTDB taxonomy): domain Bacteria; phylum Actinomycetota; class Acidimicrobiia; order Acidimicrobiales; family Bog-793; genus DAHUZG01. The sequence goes on along the minus strand of DAHUZG010000142.1, from coordinate 27,477 downwards.
ACCGCGGAACTGGAAGAAGCCGAGCAACTCTCGTCCGTAGAAGATTGGCCGGATGAATGTCCAGTCAGGGAGGTGTCCGCTTCGGACGATGTAAGGGTCGTTTCCGATCATCAAGTCGCCGGGATGCAGGTCGTCTCCGAACTTCTCGAGGAACCCTTTGATCGCGACCTCGGAGATGAACATGTGACTGGGAAGAAACGCGGCGACAGCGACAAGTTCGCCATCGCGGTTGAGGAACGACTGGCCAAGGTCGCGGACGTTCGCCATCACGAACGACTGCGTCGCATGGAGCACCTTCTCCCCGATCTCGGTAAGGATCTGATCGAGCCGGTTCCACACGACTGACAATGTCGTGGGATCGACTGTGCTGGTGGTGCCGATGCCCGTCATACGTCCGGTCCCGCTCCGAGCGCGACCGGCCGGAGGACGGGCACGCCGACACCTACAGCGAGAGTGGCGTCGCTGAGGACCACGCTGCGAACCTCCTGCGCCCGACCGAGCGAAACGAGGCCCTCCAGGACATCAGCCCGCACCCGCTCAGGGGCACGGTCCAGCGAGTCGGCCCACCTGTCACCACTCGGGCCAGGAGGGTAGACGACCTTTTCTGGCGCGCTCCGCGTCACACTCACCGTACGCAACTCACGCTCCCTTTCCCGTCCCGCCCACCGTCGGGCGCGTCTGCATCGAGTCCAGCCCCTACAAAGTTCTCTTTGCCTTGATGTCTTTGCGCAGCACTTCGGTCGCCTGCTCGTCGACCTCCATCGTCGCCTCGTCGACGACAACGCCGTAGACATCGCGAGCGCGCGTGAGCGAGACCAAGCCCTCGATGACATCTTCCCGCACGCTCGCCAGCGCACGGCTCAGCGGATCTCCCCAGCCACCTCCTCCCGAGGACCAGTGATAGACGATCTCACCCGGCGCGACGTGCTCGAGGCTCATCGTCGGGAGCCGCCGCCGCTCCCCGGACAGAGGGTTCCCGATCCACATCTCGTTCAGGCGCCCGTCTCCGCCGCCCGCGACGCCCTTTGGCGCGAAGCGCATTCCATCGCTGTTACCGGTCTGAAGGAGGGTCGCTGCGTCCGGCGGCAAGTCTTCATTGCAGACCATCTCGAGGTATACGCCGGGCCCCCCGCGGTACTCCCCCGCTCCCTCCCAGTCCTGGAGGAGCTCGTAGCGCATCACGCGATAGGGGATCTGCGTCTCAAAGACCTCCATGTCCGGCCTTACCATGCAGCCAACGAAGCGGTAGTTCCCGACGCCCTGCCAGCCGTCGAAGCCACTCATAGCACCGCCACTGCCGTCGCTCGCGAACGTCTCTCCGAAGTACTGCTTCACAGTCCCGGTACGCGGGTCGATCACGCGAGGGTCCATGCCGATATTGATCGGGCAGTGGTGTCGACAATAGCCACCCATTGCTCGCTCGGGTAGCAGCTGCGCGAGGGCCTCCCAGCATGCGTCGACCAGCGGCACGCTGATCGTGATCTGCGAAGCGCCCACCGTGGCCGGGTAGGTGGGGTTCACCACCGTACCCTCCTTTGCCACCACGTGAACCGGGCGCATGCTGCCGCTGTTCTTCGGGACATGCGGGTCGAGCATCGAATAGACGGCCTCCATGCACGAGTAGACGGTCGTCCCCCATGGGAGGTTGATGAACGAGCACTGAGGATCGCTCTCGGAGAGGTCGAATGTCATCTCGTCCCCTTCGATAGTGAGCTTGACCTGCACGTTGACCGGTTTGTCCGTCTGGCCGTCCCAGTCTGTCCCTGACTCTCCGTAGTAGACACCATCCCGCATTGTTGCGATCTGGGCCCGTGCAGCCCGTTCGCCAGATGCCAGCATCTCCTCCATGCACTGCTTCACGGTCTCGATGCCATATTTGTCAAGTAGGCGGCTCAGCTCGGCCTCGCCCTGAGCCATGGCACCGTTCACGTTGAAGACGTCCATCTCGACCACGTCCGAGTTGCGGATGTTCCGCTTGACCAGGCCCCACAGCTCCTCGTCGAGCACGCCCTCCTTGATGATCCGGATCGGCGGGATGTTCAAGCCCTCCGCGATGATGTCGTAGGCGCCCGGCGCATAGCCTCCCGGCAGGAAACCACCCGTGTCGGCCATGTGGCCCCGGAACTGGAAGAACCCGAATAGCTCGTCTTCGTAGAAGATCGGCCGCAGGAGCGTCCAGTCCGGGAGGTGGCCGCTTCGGATGATGTAAGCATCATTCCCGAGAAAGAAGTCACCAGGGTGAAAGTCGCCCTCGAACTTCTGCAGGAAGGACTTCACCGATACCTCTGCCGTGAAGACATGTATCGGCACATATGCGGCGACAGCCACGATGTCGCCTCGTGGATCGAGCAGGCTCTGGCCGAGGTCGCGAACGTTCGCCATCACGAAGGACTGCGTCGCGTAGAGTGCCTTGTCTCCGATCTCAGCCAGGATGTGCTCGAAGCGGTTCCAGACTACAGACAACGTGGTCGGGTCGACGACAGCCGCCCTGGTCGCCGTCGGTGCTTGCATCTGCGCGGCCGCCATTTCCCTCACCCTTTCGTCATCGTCGTGTAATTGCCGAACTCGTCCACGCTCAGGATCAGCGTCGGCGGGATCACCACGGTGGTCATCGGCTCTTCTACGATGCAGGGCCCTTCGAGCGAGGTGCCAGCACTGAGAAGGTTCCCGTCGTAGATCCTCGTATCGACGAAGTCGTCGAACTCGCTGAAGAATGCCGGCCGTATGCCTTTCAGGGTCCGCGCCGCGTTGGCGCCATCTATCGATACCTTCTGCGGTTCCGGCGGCTTGACCTTTGCCGTTCCGGCCAGATGGAGCCGGACCACTTCGGTGGGGTAGCTCTGGTCGGCATAGCCGATCACCGTACGGTGCTTCTGGTGGAAGTTCGACTGAGCTACTCCGAACGTCTCTTCTGTGACCATACCCGGAGGCATGTCTGCTGTCTGCTCTCGAACCTGCCCGTAGTAGCGCATGTCGATCGTCTTCTCGATCACCATGTCCTCGCGAGCGACACCTTCTCGCTCGAGGATCTCGACGACTTCTTGCTCCATCACCTGGTAAAGATCGTTGATCCTCGTGAGATCCACCTTCGTCGACTCGGCGAGATACGGGCGAGTGAAGTTGTGACGGAGATCGGCGTACATCATCCCGAAGGCGCAGTAGACCGGAGCCACTTTTGGCACGAGCAGGTCCTTGATCCCGAGCTCCTGCATCAACCGCGCCCCGTGCACAGCGCCAGCGCCTCCACCGCAACAGATCACGAAGTCGCGCGGGTCGTAGCCCCGCCGCGTGAACACGACGCCGATCGCTCCAGCCATCTTCGCGTTCACTACGTCGTAAATCGCTGCAGCTGCCTTTTCGAGCGACAGTCCCAGCGGTTCTGCAATTTGCTGCTCTATCGCCCGTTCGGCCAGGTCCTTGTGCAGACGCGTCTCGCCGCCCATAAAGAAGTCCGGATCGATGTAACCGAGCACGACGTCGGCGTCGGTGACAGTAGGCTCGGTTCCCCCGAATCCATAGCAGGCGGGACCTGGGTAGGCGCCGGCGCTTTGCGGACCAACCTGGAGACGGCCGCTCGGGTCGAGCCAGGCGATCGAGCCACCACCCGCACCTACCGCGTTCACGTCTACCGAAGGCAGGGCGTAACGCTTTCCCTCGACCACCATCTTTTGGGTCACATTGACCCTCCCCTCGGGAACGACGGCCACGTCAAAGCTGGTTCCGCCCATGTCGACCGAAAGTAGGTCCTCGGCACCGTGGGATCGGGCCAGGGCTAACCCCAACGAAGGGCCCGCGGCCGGTCCCGAGGCGAGCAGAGTAGCGGGATTTTCGCAGATGATCTCCGGCGTCGCGACGCCACCGTTCGACTGCATGAAGAGAAGCTCTCCAGCGAAGCCCTTCTGCTGGAGCAGCTTCTCGATCCGCGACACGTAGTCGATCACCTTCGGCGCGACGTACGCACTGAAGCTCGTCGTGCTCCAGCGCCCGACCTCGCCCCATACGGGCAGCACCTGGTGCGAGAGTGAGACGTGCACCTCGGGCCACTCTTTTTTGATGACCTCTCCCGTGCGCAGCTCGTGTGCCGGATTCAGGTGCGAGAAGAGGAAGAGTACCGCGATCGCCTCAACCTCTCGCTCCTTGAGGTAAGCGACTGCCTTCCGGACGCTCTCCTCATCGAGGGGTATGAGCACCTCACCCTTGTAATTCAGCCGCTCGTCCGCCTCGGTCGTCAGCCGGCGAGGGGTGAGCGGCTCCGGGTACTTCCTCCGGAAGTCGAACAGGTCGGCTTCGGCCTCTCGGATGTCACCTTTCAAATCTGCCTTGGCGACGTGCAGAAAGCTCAAGCGGTCCCGGTAGCCTCTCGTAGCGATTGTTCCTAAGCGTGCACCCGAGCTCGTCGCTACGATATTGGTGGCAAGCGTCGTGCCGTGGACGATGGTGCTCGTCTTTGCCAGCAAGTCACCGCGAGTGATGCCGTAGGCCGAAGCGAGGCGCGAGAGGCACTCCATCGTGCCCAGCGTGAGGTCTTTCGGCGTCGTGTGCGCCTTCGCAGTCGCGACGCTGCCGTGCTCGTCGATCAAGATCCCGTCGGTGAACGTGCCACCACTGTCGACCGAGACTCGCAAGCTCATCACTCATGCTCCTTTGGGATCAACACTTTGTCGCTCAGATCTTTGAGAATCAGTTCGCTTCGCAGCCAGCAAGGCGTCGACTGCCTGCTTCCGCTGCTCTGTCGTCATCAGGTTCTTCGACAGCTCGTTCGTGTAGAGTCGCATCGACTCGAGAGAGACGCCGAAGGGGGAGTTCTTCAACTCCCGGATCGTTCTCAAGGCGTGGCGAAGCACGGGCACAGGGCGGGAGGCCAGCTCCTCTGCCAATTCCCCCGCCGTGTCCAGCAGGGCGTCGTCCCCGACGAGCCGGTTGACGAGGCCGACCTCGTAGGCGCGACGTGCTGGAATCGGGAAGCCGCTCATGATCTCCGCAGCGATCGCGTAGGGGACGTTGTCCCAGATGGGGACGATGTTCCCGCGCCCCACCTCGGGCATCCAGAAGGTGGCGCTCTCGGCGGCGACCCTCAGATCGGCACGGAGAGCGAGATCGAAGCCGGCGCCGATCACCCAACCTTTTACGGCCACGATCGTCGGCTTGTCGAGTCGGCCCGACCAGTAAGGGTTGCTCTGGACCACGTCGAGAAACGGACCGAGGTGATCCTCACCCTCGAGGGAGCGCTCGAACCAGCTCAGATCAGCACCGGCGGTGAACGCCCGGCCAGCACCGGTGAAGATGGCAACCTTCGCCTCCCCATCGTCCCGGTACCGGGTCCACGCATCACACAGCTCGCGCAGCATCTCGGGACTCAGGGCATTCAACTTCTCCGGTCGGTTGAGCGTGATGGTCACGATTCCGTCGGTACGCTCGTACTCGACGAGGCGGCTCATAGCATCACCTCCCCCGCCTCTCGAGCGACCGGGCGACGATCGGGGCGACCAACCACTGCAGGACCACGCCCCTGATCAAACGTGGCGTGAATCCGCTCCGAACTGGGCCAGCGCCCCAAGCCGCATGTGGAGATGCTCCGTACTGCTCCATGAGACACTTTCTAGGCTCGCGCATTAGCGCCTCAAGGGAACTGCCGCGTCGGGGGTGCCTCTGTCCGCCTCGTGTCGCAACGCAGAATCGGTCCTGGGCTTCCGGAACGCCGGCATGACCTCACGAGCGAACAGGCGCATCGAGTGCTCGGTCAGGCGCGGGTCGAGCCTCGGAGGCGCCATGTTCATGATGAGGTGGGTAACGCCTTTGTCCTGGGCACTCTCTACTGCTCGGCGAACATCCTCGGGGCTGCCAACGACGAACGGGGCGCCGAGGAAGTGAAGTCTGCGGATCTTGTCGATGTCGTCGACCGAGTCGGGCAGGGGGTCGACACCGAAGTAACCACCCGGCTGACGGCGGAAGACTTCGAAGTCGTCGTGTGCGTCGAATTCGCGCTTGTAGCGGTGGACTCGGGCGAGGATCGATGGCGCTGCCCGCTCCCAAGCCTCGTCGGTCTTCTCGGCGAGGTGAACGACCTGGAGCATCCCCTTGAAGAAATCGGCGGGATCGTGCCCATGCTCCCGCAGTCGCGATTCGTAGTAGTCGAAGCCAGTTGCGGTACCAGCGAGGTGACACCCGTGGCGAGCGGCCCGGTCGAACGCAGCCTCGGCCGTTGCTGCACACCACAGCGGAGGGTTCGCCTGAACCGGTCGCAGGTTTAACGAGAAGGGAGGAATTCGCCAATACTTCCCCTCGAAGGAGAAGGACTCTTCGGTCCACAAGCCGCGGATGATCGTCAGCGCCTCCTCCATGCGCCCAGCACGTTCGCGCCGCGATACTCCATACGCCTCGAACTCATGGAGGAAGTTGCCAGCACCGACTCCGAGATCGAATCGCCCGTCGGAGAGTACGTCCAGCGTGACCGCTTCCTCGGTCACCTGGAGCGGATGGTACAGCGGTAGCGCCACGATGTATGTGCCGAGCCGGATCCTGTTGGTACGAGCGGCAATCGCTGCGAGGGGTGGAAACTGCGCAGGGCAGTACATATCGGTTGCAGGATGTCCGGCAGTCCAAATGTGGTCGAAGCCGAGCTCCTCCGCAAGAACGGCAAGATCGATTTGGCTCTTAAACAGACGCGCGCTGGGGATCTGGCCAGGCTTGAGGTTGGCGAATCCGAATGTGACCCCGAAATTCACGCTGTGCCTCCTCAGGCGTCAGAAGAGCTGTCCGGGCGGTCCCACGACGAACCCATGTTTGGATCGCTTCCGCGGCTCGGTGGGGAGTCGAGGAGCCAGGGCATGTTCCGTCCGATGACACGTCCGGAGAGAACGATCCGCGTGTCCGTAGACCTTCGTGAGGATCCTCTCCCGCCACTGCTGGGGATCGCCGTTCGCCAGATCACCCCCGGTCGTCTTTTCGAGAGAAGATCTTTTTCACGCGTCGGTCGACCCCTCGGATCGGGGATTGCTCTGCTCACCCGCAAATGCCGGGATCACCTCGTGCGCGAATAGGCGCATCGACGATTCGCTCAGCTTCGGGTGGAGGCCACCGAACTGCATTGACATCGCGGCGTGCGTGACACCCATATCTCTTGCATTGCTGACCCAGTTGATAGCGGTCTGCGGGTCGCCGATGATGAAGGGTGAGCCGAGGAAGTTGAGCTTCTTCATGTTCTCGATGTCGCTCGGGTCTGGTAGCGGGTCAACACCGAAAGCACCACCGGGAAGTTGCGTGAAGCTCTCGAAGTCCTCATGCTTCTCGACCAATTCCGCTTTGTAGTACTCCAGCCAGCGAATCACCGCGTCTCCCACCTCTTGCCATGCCTTCTCCGTCGTCTCCGCCAGATGGACGAACTGCAGGATCGCCTTGGAGAAGGTGGTCGGGTCGTAGCCGTACTCGCGCAGCCGCGATTCGTAATAGCCGAAGCCGGTCCCTGTGGCAGCAAAGTGCGCTCCGAACCGGGCTGCTCGATCGATCGCCTTCTCCGACGTCCCAGCCACCCACAACGGCAGCTCCTTCTGAACAGGCCTCGGATGGAGCTTGAATCCCCGAGGAATGCGAAAGTACTTGCCCTCGTAGGAGAATTCTTCGTCGCCCCACAGCCCCCTGATGATCGTGAGGCCGTCTTCCATCCGGCCAGGACGCTGTTCTCGTCTTGTTCCGTAGGCTTCGAAATCATTGAGGAAATTCCCGGCACCGATGCCAAGATCGAAGCGACCGTTCGAAATTACGTCGATCGTTACCGCCTCCTCAGCGACCTGGAGCGGGTGGAAGAGTGGAAGCGCGACGATGTAGGTGCCGAGGCGGATCCGACTCGTCTTCACCGCCATTGCACCGAGCAGCGGGAACTGGGCCGGAAAATACATCCTCGTCCCAGGGTGCCCAGCCGTCCACACGTGTTGGTAGCCGAGCTCCTCGGCGAGGACCGCCTGCTCGATCTGGCTGCCGGCTAGGTAGGTACACGGAATGTCGCCGACTGGATTCGAGAACGTCATAACCAGACCGAAATCCACGCTTCCCCTCCTGCTCGATAGATCGAGAGGCGTTGCTCACTTTAGCAGAGGAGTAAACGTGTAGCAAGTTCATACTTGTTAGGCAGAGTTCACCAGCTGCGCAGTTGGCGCGCCTACTGCGGGGAATTCCGACCGACTCTCTTTCTTCTTCTTCGGGCGCAGCGAGCGTCATCAACAGCGTGCCGGTCACCTCGAGCCGGGTGACGGTGAACATCTCGTCGAGCCCCTCGCGCAAGGCTGCCCCCACGTCGGGGTTGAGCTTCTCGAGGCTCGTGGCGAGCGAGCGCAGATCCTTCAGAGCCTCGCCGCCGTCGAGCACGAACGAGATGCCCGCTGAGACATCAAGGCCGCGGCAGGCGGCGCGCAACGCTGTCGCGCCTTGTTTTCGGGCCGGCCAGCTCGGTGACCTCGGCGTTCATCACCTCGGCCATCGCCTGAAGGCCGATCGTTACCGAGGCTGCGAGCAGACCCTCACGCATCCGAGACGCGAACAGCAACGGCTCGTCGCCGACCTTGCCGGCCCGTGCGAGCCCGGGCGGCTCCCGCCCCGGGGCCTCGGCGGCACCAGCCGGCTCACACCGGCGGGGCGACGAACAGGCCCGGATCGCTCTGCGGCAACTGCTCGGGCGGCGCATCCGGCTGCCCGCGGAAGTCCGGGATCGGCACGACCTGCCAGACGTCGGGTGTCGTGTGCTGGCGGGGCTGCCAGTCCTCGGGGACGCGCTGCACATCGGAGGTGTACTCCGAGACGTTCCCGACCGGGTCGAAGAAGTAGTAGAAGGTGTTGTCGCCCGCCGAGTGCCGGCCGGGGCCCCACTGCGGCTTCGCCCGGCCATCGCCGAGAACGCGCCCTGAGGCACGCAGCATGTCGTCGATCGAGGCGACCTCGAAGGCGACGTGGTTGACCGAGGTGAACGGCATCTGCATCATGGCGACGCTGTGGTGGGCCGCGTCGCAGCGCCAGAAGCTCATGAACCCGTCGCCGAGCCAGTCCGAGAGCCTGAAGCCGAGCCGGTCCCGGTCGAAGGACTCGAGGACCTGGCGCTGGGTGGTGTTGAACACGACGTGGCTCAGCCCGAGGGGAATCGCCTCGCGCTCCTCGAGCTGGCGGCACGGGCGCTCGGCGACCTCGGCGGCGACCTCGACGACGCGCCCGTCGGGGTCGAAGAAGCGGAAGCCGTAGCCGCCCCCCGGGGTCGTCAGGCTGTCGGGCTCGCTCACGAGCCGGATGCCGGCTGATCCGAGCTCCGCCGCCAGCTCGTCGACCGACGTGCGGTCAGAAGCACTGAATCCGACGACGTCGAGGCGGCGCTGGCCGTCCTCGGCCTGGCGGATCCGGTAGACGTAGGGCTCCGGCGAGGCCTCGGCGGCGAGGAAGGCGAGCCCGGAGTCCGTCTCGGCGACCGACAGGCCCCAGACGCCGCGATAGAAGTTGACCGCGGTGTCGTAGTCGGGGACGGCCATCCCGACGTAGCGGAGGTGTGTCACTGATCCCATCTGGTCTCCTTCTTCCACTGGGTTACCTGCGTGCCGGGGTTACCTGCGTGCCGGGGTTGCCTGCGTGCCCGGCTGCCGGCGCCTCGCCGGACGCCAGTGTGGCCCCGGCACCCGCCAGGCGCTGGTCGGCTCTCATGCCGGCTGGTTGAGGATCTCCTGCACAGCATGCAGGCGCTGCGGTACCTCCGCCGGCATCCTCTCGAGCCGAGCCGACAGCTCGGCGCTCCCCTCGAGCATCTCGGCCGCGAGGATGGCATGGGACACGTCCTGCACGAGGCGGCACCGGGGGTAACGCCGGGTGCACCACTCCTTCAAGGTGACGGCGACAGCGGTGCGGTCGTCGAGCAGCTCGGCGAGCACGAGCGCGTCCTCCATCGCCATCGCCGCCCCTTGGGTGATGTGGGGCGCCGAGGCGTGGGCGGCGTCGCCGGCGACGGCCACCGTCCCCGACCACCACGGCTCGGCCAGCATCACCTCTTGGATCGGGCTGTAGACGACGTCGTCGGAGGCGATCGGCCCGTCGCGGATCTCCCCGATGAGGCCGCCGAACTCCTCGAGCCGCTCCCGCAACAGCTCGGGGAACTCGGCCCGTTCGAAGCGCCGCACCCGGTCCTCGGCCGTCACCGCCAGCAGGTACATCAGATCGTGACCGAGCGGGATCACCCCGGCCTTGGCCCGGGCGCCCTGGAACTGCAGCGGGCAGGCCACGCCCGCCGCCCTCGGCACGGTCAGCCGCCAGACCGAGTGACCGGTGTGCGCCGGCTCGGCGGCCGCAGGATGGGTCGCCGAGCGGACCGTCGAGTAGATCCCGTCGAAACCGACCACGAGGTCGTAGGCGGCCTCGCTCCCGTTCGAGAAGGCCACGGTCGCCGCTGCGGGCTCGGAGTGCACGTCGACCACGGCGAGACCGAGCCGCAGCTCGGCGCCTGCGGAGGTCGCCGCCTCGGTGAGGATCTCGTGCAGCTCGTGGCGCGAGAGGGCGCTCGCCGGCGGCACGCCGTCACCGCCGAGCCGGGACGGCACCTCGACGACGTGCCGGCCGGCGGCGTCGCAGAAGATCGTCCGGTCGTAGGCGAAACCCGCCTCGAGGCAGCGCTCGAGCAACCCGAGCGACCGCATCACCCGCAGCGCGTTGGCCGGCTGGGCGATGCCGACACCTGACGCCGCTGCCGCCGCGGCCGGCTCTGCCACCTCGACGGCATGGCCGCGCCGGGCGAGCGCCGCGGCCGCGGTGAGTCCCCCGATCCCTCCCCCGGCGACAAGGACACGCACCCTCAGCCCCGGGCCCGGCCTCGAGCCACATCACCGTTCGAGGCGTCGCGGCAGGTGCCGGTGACCGCCCCGCTGCCGGCGCCTGGGCGACGCGCCGGTGCCCGCGCCGGCAGCGGCAGCGGCAGCGGCAGCGGCACAGCTGCGCAGCACACGGTGCTCATGGCGACAGGCACGACGAATCCCCCCAGGGTCCCTGGTCGTGAGGGTAAGGAGCCCCCCCTTCCGGTGCAAGCAGGGATCGGCGATGGCTAGCATCACTGCTGTCGATGATCGGGTCGCCGTAGGAGGCTCACAGGTGCGCGTCAACGATGTCGACCTCAACCTCCTCGTCGCCCTCGACGCGCTGCTCACCGAGCGCAACGTCACCCGTGCCGCCGAGCGCCTCTACCTCGGCCAGCCGGCGATGAGCGCTTCGCTGGCGCGGCTGCGTCGCGTCTTCGACGACCCGTTGCTCGTGCGCACCGGCCGGGCGATGAGCCTGACGCCGCTCGCCGAGTCGCTCGTCGCGCCGGTGCACGACGTGCTCATCGGGGTGGAGCAGGTGCTCAGCACGCGCGCCGCTTTCGACCCGCGCCGGGACGAGCGCAGCTTCACGCTGATGGCGAGCGACTACGCGACGCTCGTGCTGCTGCGCGACGTCTTCGAGTCGCTCAACGCCGAGGCGCCGAACGTGCGCCTCACGGTCGCCCCGTTGTCGACGAACTTCGTCGAGCTGCTGCAGCGGGCCGAGGTCGACCTCCTCTTCCTGCCGCGCGAGCTCGTCGCCGAGCTGAGCGAGCAGCCGCAACGGCCGCTGTTCGAGGACGAGTTCGTCTGCGTGGCCTGGCAGCAGCACCCCGAGGTCGGCGACCACATCACCCGCGAGCTGTTCGGTCGGCTCCCGCACCTGTCCTACAGCGGGCGCATGATGCACTCGCTCGCCGACCTGTGGCTCGACGACCTCGGAGTCGTCCGTCACACCGAGGCGACGACGCAGACCTTCGTGCTCGCCCCCCTGCTCATCCGCGGCAGCCGGATGATCTCCGTCGTGCACCGGCGGGTAGCGATCGAGTTCGAGCCGATCGCCGACATCAAGATCCTCCCGCTGCCCTTCACGCTGCCACCGATCCACGAGACCCTGTTCTGGCATCCCCGTTTCGACTCCGACCTCGCCCACCGCTGGCTGCGCGAACGCATCGCCACCATCGCCCAGCGCCTCGCCTAGCGATTCCGGCCATCGCTGGCGTCGATGGCTGTCATCGAGGCTCGTGGGTTTTTCGGCCGGCGGCGCGGCGCCTACTCTGCACGCTGCCGCAGGCGCCAGCCGGCGGCGACTCGAGCACCCGCCTGGGGGGGTCCATCGTGCCGGCTGAGCGCGCGTCGACTGAGGAGGCGGGGACCTCCGCGCCGCCGTTCGCCATCGGCCAATTCAGCAGCGGCAGCCCGCGCGAGCAGTTCTGCGGCCTCGTCGTCGGCGAGCGCGTCGCCCGGGTCGACCGCTTCGTGCCGGGGACGGGCCGCCTCGACGACCTCCTCCCGGACTGGGACGTCCATATCGAGCGCCTCGGCGAGGTCGCCGACGCGCTCCGCCCGGACCCGGGCGGCGACGAGGAGCTCCCGCGCTGGGACAGCCTCTCGGTGCTGGCACCGGTGGCGCCGCGCCAGATCTTCCAGAGCGGGGCGAACTACCGCAGCCATGTCATCGACCTGATCGTCGCCCAGGCACGCCAGAGCGGCGACGAGGACCTCGAGGACGCTCGGCGGCGGGCGGCGGAGATGATGGACGCTCGGGCTCGAAACGACCAGCCCTACGTGTTCATCGGCCTGCCGGGGGCGCTCTGCGGGCCGTTCGACGACGTCCTCCTGCCGCCGACGGGGAGCCAGCACGACTGGGAGCTCGAGCTGGCTGCGGTGATCGCCACCGAGACCTACCGCGCCGGCCGTGACGAGGCGCTCACGCGTGTCGCCGGCTACCTGATCGTCAACGACGTGACGACCCGGGACCGGGTCTACCGGCCCGACCTGCCGGGAATCGGCTCGGACTGGCTGGCCGCCAAGAACGCCCCGACGTTCCTTCCGGCGGGCCCGTTCGTCGTGCCGGCCGCCTTCGTCGCCGATCCGCAGAAGCTCCAGGTGACGTTGCGGCTGAACGGCGAGACAATGCAGGACGAGTCGACGGCCGACATGATCTTCGATCTCGCCCGGCTCATCGAGCACACCTCCTCGATCGCCCGGATGCTGCCCGGCGACGTGCTTCTCACCGGCTCGCCACGGGGCAACGGCGCCCACTACGGCCGCTTCCTCACCGACGGCGACGTGGTGGAGGGGACGATCACCGGGCTCGGCACGCAGCGCAACCGCTGCGCCGCCGCCACCGGATGAACCTCCCCGGCCCGTCGGGCGGCGGCGTGAGGATGCGGCGCGAGAGGACGGGCGCGACGCACGGTGACCTCTTGAGCTGCGGGGGCGGCGGCACCCGCAGCACCCGCGGCACCCACCCGGGCGGCACCCACCCGGGCGGCCCAGGCGACACCGTCGACGACACCGGAGGCACGCTGTGAGCTCGAGCCACCACGACCATCAGAAGCTCGGCCCGCCGCGGGTGGAGGAGGTGGCCGACGGCGTCTTCGCCTACATCCAGCCCGACGGCAGCTGGTTCATCAACAACACCGGCTTCCTGGTCGGCGGCCAGGGCGTGACCAGCATCGACGCCTGCTCGACCGAGCGCCGGACCGCGGCCTACCTGAAGGCGATCGCCGAGGTCTCCGACAAGCCGGTGCGCCTCCTTGTCAACACCCACCACCACGGCGACCACACCTACGGCAACTACCTCTTCGGTGGCGCCGCTATCGTCGCCCACGAGGCGACGCGCCGCGAGGTTCTCGACCACGGCCTGCCGAGCTACGGCCCGATCTTCGAGGAGGTCGACTGGGGCGCCCTCGAGCTGGCGCCCCCCTTCCTCACCTACACCGACAAGGTCACCCTGTGGCTCGACGAGATGCCGTGCGAGGTGCGCCACGTCGGCCAGCCGGCGCACACGACCAACGACTCGATCGTCTGGCTGCCGGAGAGATCGCTCCTCTTCTCAGGCGACCTGATCTTCAACGAGGGCACGCCGTTCCTGCTGATGGGCTCGGTGGCGGGGGCGGCCGAGGTGCTCGAGCAGGTGATCCGCCCGCTCGGGGCGCAGACGATCGTCCCCGGCCACGGGCCCGTGACCGGTCCGGAGCTGATCGACGAGGTGCTCGGGTACCTGCGTTTCGTCGAGGAGACGGCGCGGCGCGGGCTCGAGGCCGGGCTGAGCCCGCTCGAGACGGCTCGGGAGACCGATCTCGGCGGCTACGCCGGGCTGCACGACGCCGAGCGCATCGTCGGCAACCTGCACCGGGCGATGGCCGAGCTGACCGGCACCGCGCGAGGTGCCCGCATCGATACCGCCGCCGCCCTCGCCGACATGGTCGCCTACAACGGCGGCAAGCCCCTCACCTGCCTTGCCTAGGCCCGCCTAGGCCGACCGGACTCCGAGGAAGCCGACGACGATGCGCTTCGCCACCTATCTCTCACCCGCCGACGGCAACGAGCACGTCGCGCTCGTCGAGGACGACCACCTGCTCGGCCTTTCCGGGACCGAGCGGCTGATCGACCTGCTCGGCGACGACGGAGACCGCCTGGCCGCAGCCGGCGACACGGCGCGCCGGACGCCGCTCGAGGTCGTGCCGCTCGCCGAGGCTCGGCTTCGTGCGCCGGTGCCGGTGCCGCCGTCGGTCCGCGACTTCATGGCCTTCGAGGAGCACGTCCGAAACGCCGGGCGCCGTTTCGGCCACGACGTCGAACCGGTGTGGTACGAGCAGCCGGTCTTCTACTTCTCGAACCCCGCAGCGGTGCGCGGCGCCCGTGACGAGGTCGAGATCTCCCCCGGCAGCTCCGCCTTCGACTACGAGCTCGAGATCGGCGCCGTCGTCGGGCAAGGCGGGCGCGACCTGGCGCCTGCCGAGGCCGAGAGCCACATCGCCGGCTACCTGCTGATCTCCGACTGGAGCGCACGCGACCTGCAACGAGCGGAGATGACCGTCCATCTCGGCCCGGTCAAGGGCAAGGACGGGGCGACGAGCCTCGGCCCGTTCCTCGTCACTGCCGACGAGCTCGAGCCGTTCCGAGCGGGGAACGCCTACGACATCGAGCTGACCGCCACCGTCAACGGCAGGGAGTGGACACGCGGCAACTGGTCGACGATGCACTGGAGCTTCGGCCAGCTGCTCGCCTACGCCTCGCGGGGGACCGAGCTGCGCCCGGGTGACCTCATCGGCAGCGGCACCGTCGGCACCGGCTGCATCGCCGAGCTGCAGGCCGTGCACGGCGACGAGGCCTACCCGTGGCTGCAGGCGGGCGACGAGGTGCGCCTCGAAGCCGACCGGCTCGGAGCGATCGAGGCACGGATCCTCCCGGCGCCACCGGTGGTACCGCTCGGGTGACGGGGTGAGGAGGTGAGGAGGTGACCGCCGGGATGGCGCGTGTCGCCACCGTCGGCTGCTGCGCCAGCTCGGCTCCTACCTCGCCGGACTCGTCGCCCGGCGCGGGGCGGCGCCGGCAACCGGTGCCGACGTGATCGACGCGCTCGCCCACCGCTTCCACCCGCTTGAGGCCGTCACGCACGCCGTGCAGCTGATCGCCGCCGGCACCGACACGACCGCCAGCCTGATCGCCAACGTCGTGCACCGGCTGTTCGAGGACCGCCGGCGCGTCGAAGAGCTGCTCGCCGACCGCTCGCTCGTCGGCAGGGCAGTCGAGGAGTCCTTGCGCCTCGACGCCCCGCTCGAGTACGTGCTGAGGACCGCCACCGGCCCGGCGGAGGTCGGCAGGGAGCGCGTCGAGCGCGGCGACCGCGTCGTCGTCAGCCTGCTCGCCGCCAACCGCGACGAAGCCGCCTGGGGATCCGACGCCGGTGAGTTCCGGCTCGACCGGCGCCCGGAGCGCGCGATGCTGTCGTTCGGTGCCGGCATCCATCTCTGCCTCGGCGCCGGGTTGGCGCGCCTCGAGGCTCGCCTGCTCGTCGAGGAGCTGCTCGAGCGCTTCCCCGGCTGCCGGCTGGCGCCCGGCTGGCGCTACAAGCCGTCGCGCTCGTCAATGCTGCGCCGGCCGGCGACGCTCGAGGTGGTGCTGTGAGCGCCGCCTCGCGGCGATGGCGGCGAGAACTGTGCGCGCCGGCGCACGCCGGGAGAGAGGACTGAGCGATGGCGGTAGTCGAGCGGGTGCTGGTGGTCGGCGGGGGGCCGGCGGGGCTGGTGGCGGCGACGACCCTCGGCAAGCGCGGCGTCTCAGTGGACGTCATCGAGGTCAACGACCATCTCCGCCCGCTGGGATCGGGGCTGACGATGATGGGCCCGACGCTGCGTGCCATGCACCAGGCGGACGAGCAGGCGGCTAGGGCGTGCATCAGCCAGGGCGCCGGCTACGACTTCTTCGTCTTCGCCGACGCTGCCGGCACCGTGCTGCACGAGCTGCCGCTGCCGCAGGCCGCGGAGGGCCTTCCCGGCGGGTTCGGGATCATGCGCCCGATCTTCTGGGGCCTGCTCGCCGAGATGGCCGAGCGCGAGGGGACCCGCATCGAGCTGTCGACGACGGTCGAGTCGATCGAGCAGGACGCGGGCGGGGTCGACGTCGCGCACTCGAGCGGCGAGCGCCGGCGCTACGACCTCGTCGTCGGCGCGGACGGGCTGCACTCGAAGGTGCGGGCTCTCGTCTTTCCCGACGCCCCCGAGCCGCGCTACAACGGCCAGACCGTCTGGCGAGCCGTCGTGCCGAGGCCGGAGTCCGGTCACGAGAACCTCGAGATGCACTACGGGCCGCGGCTCAAGGCCGGCTTCAACCCCGTCTCGCCGACGCACGCCTACGTCTTCTGCGTCGAGAACGGTCTCCGCCGGCCCCGGCCCCCGCAGGAGCAGTGGCCTGAGCTGATCCGTGACAACCTCTCGGACTTCACCGGCCTGATCGGCTGGTGCCGGGAGCAGATGACCGATCCCGAGCAGATCGACTGCCATCCGCCGCTCGTCCTGCTCCTGCCGGACCCGTGGTATCACGGCCGGGTGCTCCTGATCGGCGACGCCGCCCACTCGACGACGCCGCACCTGGCGATGGGTGCAGGCATCGCCGTCGAGGACGGCGTCGTGCTCGGCGAGGTCGTCGAGTCGGAGCCCTCGCTCGAGCAGGCGCTGAAGCGGTTCATGCAGCGTCGCTTCGAGCGCGCCCGCATCGTCGTCGAGAACTCGGCCCAGCTCGGCGCCTGGGAGCAGGACCCTTCGGTGCCGGCCTCGGAGCACGCCCGGCTGTCGGACGAGAGCTTCGCCGCGCTGGCCCAGCCGATCTGACCCACGGGCCGAATCTGTCACGGAGAGGAAGGACAGCGCCATGCCAGCAGTCTCGAGGGTCCTCGTCGTCGGGGGCGGTGCAGCGGGGCTCGTCGCCGCTACGACTCTGCGCAAGCGCGGTGTCGAGGTCGACATCGTCGAGATCAACGACCACCTCCGCCCGCTCGGGTCCGGCCTGACGATGATGGGCCCGACGCTACGGGCGTTGCACACCGCCGACGAGGAGGCGCTCGCCGCTTGCATCGCGCAGGGCGCCGGGCACGACCGGATGATCTTCGGCGACGCCGAGGGCAACGTGCTCGAGGACCTGACGCTGCCGAAGGCCGCCGGCGCCGACCTGCCGGCCGGCTTCGGCATCATGCGCCCGCTGTTCTGGGGACTGCTCGCCGAGACCGCCGAGCGCCACGGAGCGAGCATCGAGCTGGCGACGACCGTCGAGGAGATCACCCAGCACGACGACAGCGTCGAGGTCCTGCTCACCAACGGGGACCGGCGCCGCTACGAGCTCGTCGTCGGCGCCGACGGGCTGCACTCGAAGGTGCGGGCCCTCGTCTTCCCCGACGCCCCGGAGCCCTACTACAGCGGCCAGACCGTGTGGCGGGCGGTCGTCCCGCTGCCGCCGGAGGGCATCGACTACGTCTCGATGTACTACGGGCCGCGCCTCAAGGCCGGTTTGAACCCCGTCTCTGACTCACAGGCGTACGTCTTCTGCGTCGAGAACGCCCTGCGCCGCCCGCGGCCCCCGCAGGAGCAGTGGCCGGAGCTGATCCAAGAGGCGCTGTCGGACTTCTCGGGCCTCATCGGCTGGGCGCGCCAGCAGATGACCGACCCGGAGCTGATCGACTGCCATCCGCCGCAGATCCTCCTTCTCGACGACCCGTGGTATCGCGGCCGGGTCCTCTTGATCGGCGACGCCGCCCACTCGACGACGCCGCACCTGGCGATGGGAGCGGGCATCGCCATCGAGGACGCCGTCGTGCTCGGCGAGGTGATCGAATCGGAGCCGACCCTCGAGCAGGCGCTGAAGCGCTTCATGGAGCGCCGCTACGAGCGCGCCCGGCTCGTCGTGCGGAACTCCGAGCAGCTCGGCGACTGGGAGCAGGACCCCACGGTGCCGGCTTCGGAGCACGCCCGGCTGACCGACGAGAGCATGGCCGCACTCGCTCAGCCGATCTGACGACCACCGGCTGCCTCGAGCCTGCGCAGCGGTCTACAGGATCGCCAGCGGGTTGACCGGCGAGCCGCACGCCCCGGTTATCGGGAGGGGGGCGATCACGAGCAGGAACGACCAGCGCCTGAGCTCCGCGGCGCGTTCGCCGAGGTGGTCGAGGACGAAGTTCTCGCCGAAGCAGATCCCCCCGTGGACGAGCGAGGCGACGTGCAGCGGCTGGAACATCTCGATCTCGTTCGGCCGCACCTCGACCCCCCAGGTGTCGGAGGCGAGGAAGGCGACGTCGTGGCGGCGCAGCCAAGGGCCGCAGGCGAGGCGCAGGCCGGGCGCGTCGCCGCCGGAGTAGTCCCCCCATTCCCGACGGCGGGAACCGAGGAAGCCGGTGCGGACGAGCAGCGCGTCACCGGGCCGGAGCTCGGCGCCCTCGGCGGCGAGCACCTCGTCGAGCAGCTCCGGGCCGATGCCGAAGCCCGGCGCGAGGGGCTCGCCGCCGAGATGGGCCGCCACGTCGGCGAGGACGCCGCGCAGCACCATCCGCTCTCGCAGCGTCTGCACCGCGCAGCGGTGGGCCCCGGTGGCGTCGACCTCGGCGGCGGAGTAGCCGTTGTACATCTGGCCGCGCCAGAAGATGTGGGCCAGGGCGTCGACATGGGTGCCGGCCTGGTTGGCGGTCACGAGGACGTCGTCACCGGCGCCGAACTCGGGTGGCAGCGCGGCGCCGGAGCTCGAGCTCTGCCTCCCGGCGAGGTGGTCGGTGCCGGTGAGGAGCATGAGCAGCTCCGGGTTGCGGCGGCGGCCGCCGCGCTGCGGGCCCCCGGAGTCGAGTGGCAGCCCGAGACCGACCACCTCGCCGGCACGCACCTCGGCTGCTGCGGCAAGCACCTGCTCGCGCCCGACGAGGTTGAGCGCACCGAGCTCGTCGGCGTCGCCCCAGCGACCCCAGCTCGAGCTGGCGGCGACAGCCGCGGCCAGTTCCTCCTCCCCGGCGAAGGCGCTCATCGCTAGCGCACCCGGCGCTGGTCGGAGAGGTCCTTTCCGCCGCGGGTGAGCGTCATCGAGGCGCCGGCGAATCCGTCGAGAGGGAGTGCGGCGAGGGCGTCGACGATGTGGAACATCGTCGGCAGCTGCTCGAAGCTCGCCTCGCGGAAGCCGAACTCACCCGAGCCGCTCCAGGCGGCGAGCAGCCGCCGGTCGGGGTCGCCGGCAGGGGTGACGACGGGGTAGCTGACCTCGTCCCTCCCCCAGCTCCCGGTCGCCGGGAAGTACCTCCAGTGAAGGCGCGGCGGTTTCGCGGCCGGCGCCGGGCCGGCGCCCCCGACTGCGGTCTCGACGAGGTCCCAGGCCGAGATGGAGAAGAACGGGAAGCCGTCCCAGCCCGCCGCCGTTCCGGCACGCCCGCTCTGCGCCTCGTCGAGGTCGGCGATCTCGGCGTAGATCTTGGCGAACCCGAGGTCCTCGCGGCCGGTGAGGATCGGCTCCGGCCGGGACTCCCACAGCACCGAGACGTATCCCCCGTCGACGGTCTCGTGCTCGCCGCTGACTCGAGCCGGGATGACGACGCTGACGATGTTGTAGCCGCGGCCCGCCAGCCAGGGGATGTTCCGCAGCCGCGCCGCCTCGGCGCTGACCTGGTCGCCGGTGACGGTCACGCCGTCAGGGACGATCCGTTGCAAGGCGCGGCGGTCACAGCGAGCGGTCACCGAGAGCGTCAGCGTCTCGACGGCGTCGGTCGAGAACGGCGGTCCGACGGGGTTGTGGCGCGGCCCGACCCCGGCTCCGTAGCCGAGCGGCATCCGCTGGATCGGGGCGTTCGGACGGTCGCTCCTGCTCGTCGTGCCCGCCGAGCAGGCGTCGCCGGCAGCAGCCGTGGCGGTGCTGACGGCAGGCCGGGGTTCAGTCACGCTCGACACCGCCGTGCCAGACGTCGGTGATCGCCACCCGGGTGAAGCGCCACCCCTCGGCGGTGCGTCGGTAGCTGCAGTCGTACCAGCCGCCGACGTCCCAGTGGGTACGGCGGTCGGCGGCGTCGAGCACGTGGACGGCCTGCAGGTACGAGCGGGAGGCGGCGCTGTCTCCGTCGACCTCGATGAGGTGGTTGCTGCTGATGTGATGGGTGGCGCCGAAACCCCCGAGGTCGCCACGGACGTGCTCGGCAAGCCCGGCGCGGCCGCGATGGCCTCCCCAGGGAAGCACGAGCTCGCCGTCCTCGGCGTAGAGCCCGGCATAGCCCTCGAAGTCCTTCTCGTCGAGCGCACGCGCGAAGCGGTAGAGCAGGTCGCTGATCTGGGCCCGGTCCACCAGCCACCCAAGCTGCTCGTCGGGCGCCGGCGGCCGCATGGCCGGGGTCATCGCCGAGCTCGCGGGGGCCGATCGGCGCTCCCTGAGCGCCACGCTCGTCGAGCCTCGGTTGTCACGGCTCCCCCCTCCCCCGGCTGGCCTTTGCTCGGCTGGCCTTTGCTCGGCTGCGGGGAGCGTAGGGAACACCAGCGCTGGCGCCAAGAGACAGGCTCGTGATGGCTCCCATCGACGGTGTCGATAAGGGCGCCCCCCGCAGGCGACAGATACACGTCACCTGAGTAGGTAGTGACGATGACGTCACGGACCGTGCCGGGACGCCGACTGCTTGCACGGCAGGGACGGAGACCTCGCCCGAGACCCTGCAAAGCGGCCTGCTGGTGACGTCGCGCCTTGCCAACGGCGGCTCGGGGCGGTAGTGTGACCCCGCGGTAGGCAGTTCACTACTGTGGTTAGACGGGGGGGTGACGTCGAGGTCGGCTGTCCTCCTCCGGCGAGATCGGCGCAGCTCGGCTGATCTCGAAGCAGGTTGGGGAAGTGGAGCTGTCGCCGGCTCGAGGTCGAGACCGGGACAGCCAGATCGGGGGATGCTCATGTCCGGAACTCGTCAGGTCCGTCGCTGGCAAGCAGTCGCTGCCGGCGCTCTAGCCGCCGGCACGGCCGCAGCCGTGCTGCCCGGCACGCTCGCCGGTGCGGCGACCCATCACGGGTTCTCCGGCGCACCGGTGACCGAGGCCGTCATCACGGCATTCACCGGTCCCGAGGCGTTCATCGGCGGTGTGCTCGACACGGGTACGTACCCGGCAGTCTGGGCGATCAACAAGGCCGGCGGCGTCGACGGCCACCAGGTCGTGGTGAAGACCGTCGACACCCGAGGCGACCCCGCCGACGCCCTCCCGCTCGTCGAGCGCTTCCTCGGCACCACCTCGAACATCCTCGGCATCTGCGGCCCCGACGGAGCGACGGCCAACCAGCTGATCCCGCTGTACAACCGGCACAAGATCACCGTCACCTCCGACGTCGGCTCGTCGGCGTTCGACCACACGTCCATGAAGTGGTTCTGGCGGTTGATCCCGCCCGACCCCACCAACGGGCTGGCGATGGTCGTGTGGGCCCACGACCGCGGCTACAAGAACGTGGCGCTCGTCTTCGGGAGCGACACGACCGCCCAGACGGTGGTTCCCGGCGTCCTCGCCGGCATCAAGCACTTCCACATGAACGTCGTCAGCACGCTGAACATCACCCCGGACCAGCCGTCCTACCAGACGGACGCGGCGGCGCTGCTCAGCGCCAAGCCGCAGGTGATCTTCACGGAGGAGGATGCCACCACCGCCGGCACCTTCTTCGGCGACGTCGCCCAGCTCGGCACGGTGCCGAACATCATCGGTGACGGGGCGACGATCGAGACGCAGTGGATGAGCGCCGTGGCGACAGCGATCGGCAAGCCCAACTTCGCCAAGATCTACAGCGGCGTGACGGCCGAGTCCCCGAAGCCGACGGCGGCGAACCGGGAGTGGGTGACGGCGCTCAACCACGCCTCGGGCATCGTCAAGCCCGCCAAGCAGTGGTACAGCGAGCCGTACGCGATGGCCGACTACGACGGCGTCATCATCCAGGCACTGGCGGCGACGGCGGCGAACAACGTCAGCCCGGCGGTCTACAACTCCTACATCCCGGCGGTGACCGAGCCGGGCCCGGGCAAGGTGAAGGTCTACACCTACGCCCAGGGCGTGAAGGAGCTGAAGGCCGGCAAGAAGATCGAGTACGTCGGAGCCTCCGGGGTGATCAAGTTCAACCAGTACCACAACTCGTACGGCAACCAGGTGGCCTCGGGCTTCCCGACCGCCGACCCCACCAACACCGTCACCTTGAAGGTGATCACGGCGAGCGCGATGGAAGCCGCCGGCTAGCACCTCTCCACCCGACCGGCTGGCTGGCCGTCCTGGCCAGCCAGCCGGTCCGTCGTCCGCCCACCGCCGGCTGAGTTCGTGGCGGCAGATCGAAGTTCCTGGAGCGCATCCTGTCATGGCAACGACAACCGAACCGGCCTCGATGCTGAGGCCCGAGCCGTGCCTGCGGGCGGCAGAGGTGAGCTTCGGTTACGCGTCTTTGCGCGTCGTCCACGAGGCGAGCCTGCAGGTCGGGCCGGGAGAGACCGTGGTGCTGCTCGGGCCGAACGGCGCCGGCAAGAGCACCCTCGTCAAGGGGATCATCGGGCAGCTGCCGCTGCTCTCGGGGACCCTCGACCTGAACGGCTCGGACATCAGCCGCACGCCGGCGCAGATCCGCGTCCGCCAGGGGCTCGGCTACGTGCCCCAGATCCGGGACGTCTTCCCGACCCTCAGCGTGTGGGAGAACCTCACCATGGGCGGCTACCTGCTGGCGCGCAGCGGGATCAAGGAGCGCGCCGAGCAGGTCATCGGTGACTTCCCGGCGCTCGACCGGCTGCGCAGGCGCCGCGCCGGGACACTGAGCGGGGGGGAGCGGAAGATGCTCGCCATCGCCCGGGCGCTGATGGCCAAGCCGAGCGTGCTGATCCTCGACGAGCCGACGTCGAACCTCGCCCCGCTCATCGCCGCCAAGGTGCTCGAGGAGATCGTCGCCAGCCTCGCCGGCGCCGGCCAGGCCGTGCTGATGATCGAGCAGCGGGTCGAGCTGGCGCTGCAGGTCGCCACCTACGGCTACGTCCTCGTTCAGGGCCAGATGCGCCTCGACGGGCACGCCGCCCAGCTCCAGGAGACCGAGGACCTCTCCAGCTTGTTCTTCTCGGGCGGTGCGGCCCCCCTTCACGGCGGCCCGGAGGCTGCCACCAGGGGGCTCGCATGAGCGCCCGCTCACCGCGACCGGGCAGGGGGTAGCTCCGGTGAACCTGTACATAGAGGCGATCGGCTTCGGGGTGATCGCGGCCTCGAGCATCGCCCTCGGGGCGATGGGCTTCACGCTCCAGTTCGGCCTCACCAACGTCTTGAACGTCGGGTACGGGGCGACCATGAGCTTCGGTGCCATCGTCGCCTACGCCGCCCACCTGACGGGCATGTCGATCTGGCTGGCGCTCATCTGCGGCGGGATCGCCACGAGCGGCCTCACGCTGCTCTCGGCGAAGACCTTGCTGCGGGTCTACGCCAAGCGGGGCGCGGCACTGTTCGAGATGGCGATGGTCACCTTCGGCATCGCCCTCATCGTCGAGTACGCCATCGCCTCGATCACCGAGAACAACACCTTCAGCCTCACCATCGCCATCGAGCACACCCACGCCCTCGGCCCGATCCGCTTCACCGACGTCCAGCTGGCGCTCGTCATCCTCGCCGTGGTGGTGTTCATCCTCCTCGACGGGTTCCTGCGGCTGACCAAGGTCGGCACGGCGCTGCGGGCGACCGCTGTCGACCCGGACCTCGCCCGCGCCTCGGGAATCGCCACCGGGCGCATCGTCACCATCGCCTGGCTGCTCAGCGGCTTCCTCTGCGGACTGGCCGGTGGGGTGTTCACGATCGACATCCTCACGGTGAACGCCTTCACCGGCGACTCGCTGCTCTCGCTCGTCATCGTCGCTGCCCTGATGGGAACCGCCGGATCGGTGCGCGGCGCCGCCCTGGCGGCCCTCCTGCTCGGCATCGCCACCCAGCTCGTCAGCGCCGCCGGGGCCTCCGGCTACGCCTCCGCCGTCGCCTACGGGGTGCTGGCGGTCGTGCTGCTCGCCAGACCGAAGTCGGTGCAGGGCGGCCTCGTCGCCGACCGGGTCCAGATCACGGTCTAGGCGATGGCGCACGCTCCCGCACCGCCGGCTCCAGCACCGGCCGCGGCCGACAGGGAAGGATGAGAACGTGAGCGCTTTCGTCTCGATCTCGCTCGTGTACCTGGCGATCTACACCCTCTCGGCGTGGTCGCTCAACCTCCAGTACGGCTACGCCGGGATCATCAACTTCGGCTGGATCGTCTTCCAGTCGATCGGCGCCTACGTCGCCGCCACGACGGCGCTCGGGTCGCCGACGTCGGGGGGCTTCCAGACCTACATCTTCGGCGCACGGCTCGGCTTCCCCCTGCCGCTCATCATGGGCACCCTCGCCGGAGCGGCGTTGGCGCTCCTCCTCGGCCTGATCATCCTCACCCGGCGGATCCGCCCGGACTTCCAGGCGATCATCATGCTCGTCGTGGCGATCATCGCCGCCGAGGTCGTGAGCACCAACACCGCGTTGTTCAACGGCGCCAACGGGCTGTCCAACGTCCCGCAGCCCTTCAACGGCGTGATGCACCTCTCGTACAACAACTACCAGTGGTTCTTCGTCGCCTTCAGCTTTGCCCTCTGCATCATCGTCTACTTCGGGCTCGAGTGGATCTGCCGCTCGTCGTGGGGCCGGGCGCTACGGGCGATGCGCGAGGACGACATCCTCGCCAGCCACGTCGGGATCAACGTCCAGGCGCTGCGAATCGTCGTCTTCGTCATCGGCGGGGCGATCGCCGGGTTCAGCGGGGCGCTGCTCGTCGAGTTCCTCGGCACCTGGTCGCCGGACGCCTGGAGCTTCGTCGAGTCCTTCGTCGTCTTCGTCTCGGTCTACGTCGGTGGCCGCGCCAACAACCGGGGGGCCATCATCGGCGCCTTCCTCGTCCCCGTCGTGTTCGGCACGATGCCGTCGTTCCTACCGGAATTCGGCTACCCGGGACTGAGCGCCAACCTCGAGTGGCTGGTGATCGCCGCGCTCTGGCTGACGACCTTCTACCTACGGCCTGCCGGCATCCTGCCGGAAGGCCGCTTCATCGCCAGGCGCACACGCGCCAGAGAGCAGGCACCGGTGATGCCTCCGATCGCCAAGCAGGGCAGCGTTGCCTGAGGACCCTGCTTCCAGCGAGCCGAGCCCGTCCGCCACGACCGTGCTCGCGCCGAGCATCGACCGCCCGTCCTCGATGACGGCGCAGCCCGCCCTGCTAGCGGTGCGCGACCTCACCGTCGACTACGGCGGCGTGCGCGCCGTCGGCGGGATCACCCTTCACGTCGGACGAGGCGAGATCGTCGGCCTCATCGGCCCCAACGGCGCCGGCAAGTCATCGGCGCTGAACGCCATCTCCGGAGACGTCCCAGCCTCCGGCGGAACCGTGGTGCTGAACGGCCGCGACGTGACAAGGCTGGCGGCCTACCGGCGCTCGCGCCTCGGGCTCGGCCGGACGTTCCAGACCGCCAAGGTGTTCGAGGGCCTCACCGTCTACGAGGGCCTGGTCACCGCCGTCCGCGGCGCCTCGGGTGCGTCGCTCTGGCAGACCATCATCGGGCGGGGCCGTCGCCTCGAGGAGGAGCAGGCAGGCGAACGAGCCTGGCGGATGCTCGACCAGGCGGGCCTCGACCACATCGCCGACCTGTTCGGGCGCGAGCTGAGCGGTGGCCAGCGCAGGTTCGTCGACCTGACCCTGGCGCTCATCAAGGAGCCGCAGATGCTGGTCCTCGACGAGCCGATGGTCGGCGTCGCCCCGTCGCTCGTGCCGCGGCTGTTGAACCAGCTCCGCTCGGTCGCCGCGCAGGGCACCGGCATCCTCATCGTGGAGCACGCCCTCGAGGTCGTCGCCGCGCTCTGCGACCGGGTGGTCGTGATGGCGGCCGGTCAGGTCATCGCCCAGGGTACCTACGACGAGATCGCCGCCGACACCGAGGTGCGCCGGGCGTACCTGAGCTGAGGTTCGGCGCCCACCAGGACGCCACGCCCGGTCTCCCCGCCGGGCGTGGGCTCAGAGCGCCTGGCCGGGAGGGTTCAGCTCGGTGTAGCCGAGCCCGGTCACCCGTTTCTTGCCGACCGTGCCGGAGATCGTGCAGTCGCCTTCCCAGTAGACGTTGCCCTGCGCCGAGCGCAGGTCGAGCTCCTGATCGACGAGGTCGGGGACGACGGTGAGCTCGCCCCCCGGCACGGTGAGCTTCCACCCCGACCCGTAGGTGATGTGCGTCGTCGGGCTCTTCCAGCTGCCGGTGGCCCGCTCGCCGAACGAGCCCGCAGCGAGCACCGAGCTGCCCGAGGCGCCGGCGTGGGTGGCGAGGCTCTGCACGATCTTCCCGGCCTTGTCGCGGATGAAGTAGAGCATGTACTGCTGATGGTCGGAGAGCTGGATGCTGAACCAGTCCCAGCCGTAGCCGCCGAAGACGTCGATCGAGCCCCATTCGTGGTCCATCCACGAGGTGCCGACCATGCTCAGCTTGGTGCCCTGGTCCTCGACGGTCCCGGTGGTGGCGAGCGAGGTCCACGAGTAGTAGTACGACCTCCCGAGCGGGCCGAGGTCGACGACGCCGTGCGCGCCCTCGAGCACCGGAGGCTCGGTCGAGCGCAGCTGCAGGTCGATGCCGTAGCCGGGGATGGCGGCACGGAGTGAGTCGGTGGCACCGCCGCCGCTCATCGACCAGGCGCCGGTGTGGAGGGCGAAGCGGCCGGGGCTGGCGGGCAGGGAGTAGCTGCCCTCGGTCGCCCCGTAGCGGAAGCTGCCGCGGCCGAGGTCGGTCACCGCCAGGTTGGCGACATAGACCGGCTTCGGCCCGACGCCTGTGAACTGGAAGGTGACGTACTCGTACCCGAGCTGGACGGCCTTGCCGGACGGCCCGTGCCCGCTCAGATGACCGCTGAAGTACCACCACTCGACCGGATCGTGGTGCGGAGCGGCGTCGCGGGGCAGCTGTACCGAGCCGAGCGCCGCCCGGCCGGCGCCGGGCACGGAGGTGCTCGTCGTGCCGGCTCCGCCCGCCGCGGGGCCAGCGGTCGCCGCGGAGATGGCGGCGACGCCGCCGAGCAGCGCGAGCGCGCCACGGCGGGCGCGGCGCCGGGAGCCCCGGCTCGTCCGCGCCGAGGGAGATGCCTGCATCCCCGCCACGGTACCGACGGCGGCGAGC
>DAHUZG010000139.1 GCA_027306715.1 Acidimicrobiaceae bacterium | reverse complement strand
GCGACGAGTCGACGTGCATGATCACGCTGCTATTCCTTCCAGGAACCGCAGACGGCCTTGCCGAAGGCGCTGAAGAGCCAGAAGACGGCGACGCCGAGGATCGCCGAGAAGATGATCGCGCCGAAGAGCAGAGGCCCGTTCAGGTCGTCGACGTAGGAATTGATGAGGATGCCGAGATCGGTCGGTCCCCGTTGGAAGAAGAAGCCTCCGACGATCTCGCCGACCACGCTCAGCCCCGCCGAGATGCGAAAGCCGGTGAACATCGCCGGCAGAGCGGCGGGCATCAGCAGCTTGTGCAGCACCCGGGTGCGCCCCGCGCGATGCAGCCGGAACAGGTCCTTCTGGGCCTCGGTGGACGCACCGAGGCCGAGGGTCGTGTTGGCGATGATCGGGAACAGCGCTATCAAGATGCAGACGACGATGCGGGCGGTGACGCTGAAGCCGAGCCAGAAGCCGATGAGCGGCACGAGGGCGAGGATCGGCACGGTCTGCAGCAGCACGAGGTACGGGTACAGCCCTCGCTCGAGGAACAGCGACTGGCTCATGAGCACGGCGATGCTGATGCCGAGAGCCATGGCGATGACAAGGCCGATCAGGGCGAGCTCGGTGGTCACGCCGAGCGCCTGCGACAACGTGGCGAGATTGGCCCCGACGAGGAACGACTGCTGCAGCACGAGCTGGAGCGGCGGGAGGAGAAAGCGCCGGCTCGGATCGAGCACCACGTAGCTGACGAGCTCCCACACCCCGACCGCCACGACGAAAAGGACGAGCGCCGGCAGCAGCCGGCGTACGAGCGGCGCCCGGCGACCGCTCGCCGGTCCGCCGGCTCGATCCGAAGGTCCCGGGCCGGCAGCGTTTGGACCGGTGAGATCGAGCCCCACCTCGAGAGTCTGCTGGGACTCAAGGCCGAAGGGCGAGAGCGTCACAGCTCGGCTCCCTCGCCAGTGTTGCCCTCCCGGAGAAGTGCCGAGACCTGGCGGGTGACTTCGACAAAGGCTGGCTCGAACCGCAGCTCAGGAGCGCGCGGATACCCGAACGGCACCTCGACGACGGCATGGACGCGTCCCGGGGACCGCGTCATCACGACCACCCGCGAGGCGAGATAGCAGGCCTCGGAGATGGAGTGCGTGACGAAGGCAGCGGCGAACCCGCTGAGACAGAACAGCCGGATGATCTCATCATTGAGCCGCTCCCGGGTGATCTCGTCGACGGCGGCGAACGGCTCGTCGAAGAGGAAGAGGCTCGGTTCGAGGATCAACGAGCGAGCGAGCGAGACGCGCGAGCGCATGCCCCCTGACAGCGCCTTCGGGAACCTGCGCTCGGAGCCCTCGAGCCCGACGAGGCGGAGCGCCCGGCGAGCCCGCTCGGCGCGCTCGGCCTTGGGAAGGCCGTGCAGCTCGGCGAAGAGCTCGACGTTCTTCTGCACCCTGCGCCACGGCAGCAGGGTCGGGTCTTGGAAGACATAGCCGAGGCCGTCGAGGTCACAGAGCACCTCGCCCGAGCTCGCCTCGAGCAAGCCCGATGCGATTCGCAGGAGGGTCGACTTGCCGCAGCCAGACGGGCCGATCAGCGAGACGAGCTCGCCCTCGGCGATGTCGAGGTCGACCTCGCGGAGCGCGACCGTGCCGTCGGGGAAGCAAAGGCTCGTCTTGCGAAAGCTCAGCCGGGCAGCGCTCAGCACCGGCGCGCCGGCTCCGACCGCACGCGTCCTTCCCCCCGTCGCCGGCTCGGCGCGGGGCTGCGGTCGGGACGCTCCGCCGGGCCCCGCCCGGCTCTCTCGAGCGAGCGTTCCCCCGGGGTGACGATCAAGCGCAGGCACTCGCCGCGCCTCGTAACATGATGGTCATCATACCAGTGTCGCCTTCCGTGTCAATGTCGCCGGGGCCCTTCGCACGCCGTCGGATGTCGACGGTCACCGGCACAGCCAATCGAGAGCGACTGCCGCCGTCCAGGAGTGATTCGGCGCGCCGAGCTGCTCGCCGGTGAGCGGCTCGTAGTACTCCGCGAAGCTGCGGTCCTCGAGCTGGGACAGCGTTGCGTCGCGGAAGGCCGCGGCCACCTGCACCTCGCCGGCCCGCTCGAGGCTCGAGGCCAGCAGCCAGGTCATCACCGGCCATACCGGTCCCCGCCAGTAGCTGCGGGCACGGAACGCGCTCGAGCACGGGCTCGTGCTCGGCGGCAACGGCCAGCGGAGTCTCGGGCTGCCGGCCCACCTCGGCCCGGTCAGCAGCTTCACAAGGGCGCTCTTCTGCGAGACCTCGAGCCCTCCGGCGATCAGTGCCGAGAACTCGGCGATCGTCCCGCTGGCGAGATCCTCGCCACTTCGCAGGTCGAGGTCGAGGGTGGCTCCGCTGCACGGGTCCATCCGACGGCGCACCGCCCGGCGCGCCGCCTCGGCGTAGCCCTCGAGCTCGCTCCGCTCGGCGGCGCCGAGGATCGTCGCCAACCGTGCCAGATGGTCGTTGGCAACAGCGAAGACCGCCGTGAAGAAGACGTCACCGACGTTGAAGCTGCAGCACCGAGCGAGCTCTGACTGGTTGTAGCCGGCGGCCTTGAACTCTTCGATCAAGGTGAGGTACTTGTCGTACTCGCGGTCGGTCGGACGCTGGGCTGCGTCGACGACGTGGGCGAGATCGCGGCGACGGTACGGCGCCAGCCGTCGGGCCCCGACGCGCCCGTAGGCGGCGTCGAAGCGCGGCGAGTTGTCCATCCCGCTCTCCCAGCCGTGGAAGATCCGGACGAGGCCGCTCGACTCCTCGATGCGCTCGCGACGAAGGAAGCGATGCCAGGCGAGCAGCTTGGGGTAGACGGTGGCGCCCCATGCCGTCGCCTCGTCAGCACGGGCGGAGCCTTCGAGGGCGGCACACTCGAGGATCGAGGAGGTAGCGATCGCGTGCAAAGGGGGTTGGCAGATGCCGCTCGTGGGTGGCGAGCGAGGAGCGTCAGCGGAGCGCTCCGCACAGGCCCAGCGGTCCGGGCCGGGGAAGTAGTCGACGGCGCCCGGGTCGAACACGATGTGCGGCACCATCCCGTTGCGCCATTGGCCGCGCAGCAAGGCGTCGAGGTTGGCGCGTGCTGACACCGTGTCGATCCGCGCCAGGGCGATCGAGATGAACGCCGTGTCCCAGCTCCACTGGTGCGGGTACAGTCCGCGGGCGGCCTTCACCGTCGGCCCGTCGCTGTTGTGGCCAAGCACGAGGGCAGCACGAGCCGCCATCACCGCCGAGGCCGGCTCGTGAGCAGCCGCAGCAGGAAGCGCCGAGCTCAACTGCGATCGGTGCTCTGCCCGACGCCTTCGAGCCAGGAGCGGATGCCGGAGAGATGGCGGTAGGCCTCCTGGCGGGCGCGGCGGGCATCGCCGGCGAGGATCGCGTCGACGATCGCCTGGTGCTGGGTCACCGAGAGCTTCGGCTGGCGCTGCGAGCGCGCGAGAGTCATCCGGCGTGACGCCTGCATGACGCCGTGCAGGTCGGCGAGCAGCTTGTGCAGGAGCTCGTTGTGCGAAGCGCCGGCGATCGCGAGGTGGAACTGCACGTCGAGATCGGCGAGCCGGGCGAAGTCGACCTGCTCGGCCTCGGCTTGACTCTGAAAGGCGGCGTGAGCGCGCGCCACGGCATCGAGCGACCCCTCCGCGGGCGCACGTGCCGCCTCCTCGGCTGCGAGCTGGTCGAGCGCGCCGCGCACGCTGATCAGCTCCAGCAGCTCGTCACGGTGGGACTCGAGATAGCGCTGGAACGGCCCGGCGAGCTGGTCTCGGAGCGGGCCACTGACAAAGGCGCCCTTGCCGTGCTGGACTGTCACGAGCCCGAGCGCCTCGAGCCCGGCGATCGCCTCACGCACGCTCACCCGGCTCACCCCGAACGCCTCGCAGAGCGCACGCTCGGAGGGCAGGAGCTGGCCTGCGGCGTAGTCCCCGCTGCCGATGGCGACGAGCAGCTGGTCGCGCACCTGCTGGGTCGGGCTCTCCCGGCGAACCGGCCGCAGCGGAGAGACAGGGCCCGGAGGGCGAGAGGCGGCGGGGGCGGCGGGCTCGCTCATAGCTGCGCGACTTATCATACGTCATGCCAGCCGCGCCGGGCGGGAGCGAGCCGCAGCCGTTGCTCGTGGTCGGGGCGCGCCTTGGTAGCGAGGCGACGACGGATCTCCTGCTCGCCTCGGGCTTGGTGGTCGCCCGGGGAGCGGGCACCCACAACTCGCCCCAGGCGTCGGTCGCCGCCCTGCTCGATCTCGCAGGGTTCTGCCTGCTCGCCGCCCCCGCCGAGCCGCACGCCCACCTCGACAAGGCCTTCATCGCCGGGAGGACAGCCGACAGCCACGGCGACGTGCGGCTCGCCGTCCGGGCGGTGATGGACGCCTATCCCTCGATGACCGTCGACGACATCCTCGGTCGCGCCCGGCGCGTCGCCACAGAGGCGCTGCGCCACGGCATCACCGCCATCCGCAGCCATGTCGACGTCGGCGGCGCGATCGGGACACGCGCCGTCGACGCTCTCGAGCAGCTGCGTCAGGAGCTCGCCGGGCTCGTCGAGCTGCAGCTCGTCGCGCTGCCGGTGCAGCCGGTGAGCGGCCGCGACGGCGCCGAAGGGCGTCGCGTTCTCGGGACGGCGCTCGAGCACGGAGCCGACATCGTCGGCGGGGCCCCGTGGCTCGACCCCGAGCCGGAGCGGGCGGTCGAGGAGCTGACGGCGGT
>DAHUZG010000133.1 GCA_027306715.1 Acidimicrobiaceae bacterium | reverse complement strand
GAGGCGCGCATAGGCGCGGGCGACCGAGCGGAGCTGGCCCATCACGGCGGCCGCCGCCACGCCCCGGCCCATCACGTCGCCGATCACGAGCGCCGTCCGTCCGGCGCCGAGCTCGACGACGTCGTACCAGTCCCCACCGACCTCGGTCCCCTGGACCCCGGCCCGGTAGAGGATGTCCACCCGGAGATGCTCTGGATGGAAGCGCTCCCGCGGCAGCAGGCTGCGCTGCAGCGCGTCGGCCACCTGGTGCTCGCGGGCCGCGGCTTCACGGGTCGCAGCGGCAGCAGCGAGCTCCTCCTCGGTGGCCCGCTGATCGGTGATGTCCCGGAGGCTCCCTCGCAGGCTGACCGGCCGGCCCGCGCCGTCGTGATGGAGATGGCCGCGGACGTGGGCGAGCCTGACGTCCCTCGATCCGCGCACGAGGCGGATCTCGATGTCCATCGGCTTGCCATCGAGCGCTCCCTCGAGCGCTGCTCGGAGCGCGGCTCGATCCTCGGGATGGACGCGCTCGAGCGCCGAAGCGAGCCCGCCGGACCGCAGCGTCTCGGCGTCCGTGCCGAGGAGGCGGAAGTACTCCTCGGAGCCGTGCACCCAGGCGCCGTCGAGGTCCAGCTCCCAGCTCCCGACATTGGCGAGGCGCTCGGCCTGGTCGAGCAGCTCCTGATGCCGTTCCAGCTCGGCTTGCACGCGCCGCGAACGGTCGAGCTCGAGGTTGGCCCGAACGCGGGCGCGCAGCTCCCGGGCGGTGAAGGGCTTGGCGAGATAGTCGTCCGCCCCCGCCTCCAGCCCTTCGACCGTCCCCTCCTCGCCGGCGCGGGCGGAGAGCATGACGACGGGAACCGCGGTCGTCGCCGGCTCGTGACGGAGCGCCTCGAGGAGGCCGAAACCGTCGAGGTTGGGCATCATGACATCGGTCAGCACGAGATCGGGCGGCTCCAAGCGTGCCCGCTCGAGGGCGTCGACGCCGTCGCCCGCGGTGTCCACCCGGTAGTCCCCGGCGAGCAGGCCGGCAACGTAATCCCGCATGTCGGCGTTGTCGTCCACGACGAGGACGAGCGGGGCATCGGCCGTCGGGGCACGGCCCGAGCCGGGCCGCTCGTGCTTCGCCGCCGCTTCGGGGGCGTCGGCGTCCAGCCACCGCAGCGCCTCTGAGACGATCCCTTCGAGCTGGGGGGTGGCCACGGCGCCCCGTGCCTCGAGCCCGTCGGCCAACTGCTCGGCGGGGAGATGGTCGCTGCCGAGCGGCACCCGAACGCTGAAGGTGCTGCCGCTCCCGACGGCGCTCTCGACGCCGACCGTCCCGCCGTGCAGTGCGGCCAGCTCGGCGACGAGAGCGAGGCCGATCCCCGATCCCTCGTGGCTTCGCGACCGGGTCGACAGCCGGCGGAAGCGCTCGAAGAGGCGGGCCTGGTCCTCGGGAGCGATCCCCTCTCCCGTATCGGTGACCGCTAGCTCGACTCCGCGCTCCCCTTGCCGGAGCCGGACGGTGATCCCACCGGCGAAGGTGAACTTGAGGGCGTTGGAGAGCAGGTTGAGCACGATCTTCGCCCACATCTCGCGGTCGACGTAGACCGGCTCGGGCAGCGGCGGCGCCTCTAGGGTGAGGCTGAGACCGGCGCGCTCGGCGGCGGTGGCGAACATCGCTGCGAGCTCGGTCGTGTGACGGGCGAGGTCTGTCGGGACGAAGCGGGCCGTCGCCCTTCCCGAGGTCAGCCGGGAGAAGTCGAGCAGGGTGTTGACGAGGGACAGCAGGCGTCGGCCGTTGCGGTCTACGAGCTCGAGGCGCGTCCGATGGCGCGGGTGCAACGGCTCGGCGGTGTCGGTGAGCGCGTCTTCCGTCGGCCCCAGCAGCAAGGTGAGCGGCGTGCGCAGCTCGTGGGAGATGTTGGTGAAGAACGCCGTCTTCGCGG
Source organism: Acidimicrobiaceae bacterium (assembly GCA_027306715.1). Taxonomy (GTDB): domain Bacteria; phylum Actinomycetota; class Acidimicrobiia; order Acidimicrobiales; family Bog-793; genus DAHUZG01. Next base: position 970 of record DAHUZG010000133.1, on the reverse strand, counting down.
CGTCGAGCTCGGCCAGCTCCTCCGCCCTCTGACGCTCGGCGTCGTGGGCTCGCGCATTGGCGATCGCCGCACCGAGTTGGCCGGCAACGAGGGTGACGAAGTCGCGATCGCCGGCGTCGAGCGGCCGGTAGCGGTTGAGGGCGGCGACGAGGAAGCCGTAGGGCCGGCCTCCGCCCTGTCGGGAGAGGGGGAGCACGAGCGCCCGGTTGGGGGGCTCGTGCCAGGCGCCCGTCGGCAGGCTCGGGTAGCGCCCGTCGAGGGTCACCTCGACGGGCCGCCCCTCGACCAGCGCCCCCGCCGGCCACCTCGCGGAGGGGTCCGTGACCTCGAGCGCTGCCGGCGCGGCGGGACGTCCCGGCGGTATCCCAGTCGAGCCGGCGAGGTGCGCCGTCGTCCCCCGGTCGTCGAACAGGTAGAGGAGCGTGAACGGCAGGTCGTGCTGGTCGGCGCCGATCTGCTGGCAGGCGAAGGCGATCGCCTCCTTCTCGCTGCGAAGGGCCGACGGGTCGGACCCGAGATCGCGAAGCGTCCGCATCCGGCGCCCGCCGATGACCTTCTCGGTGTCCTCGCTGACGACGCAGAGCATCCCGGCGATCGTCCCGGCGTCGTCGCGAAGGGGGCTGTAGGAGAAGGTGTGGTACGTCTCTTCCACGTAGCCGGACCGCTCGAGAAACAGCAGCAGCGACTCGTCCCACGTGGCGATGCCGGTGGCGACCACGGAGTCGATGCGCGGCCCGATGTCGGACCAGATCTCCGACCACACCTCGCGTGCCGGTCGCCCGAGCGCCCAGGGGTACTTCTTGCCGAGGGTGTCTCGCCGGTAGGCGGCGTTGCAGAAGAACGTGAGAGCGGGACCCCAGGCCATCCACATCGAGAACCGCGAGGACAGAACCATGTCGACGGCGCTCAGGAGGCTCTGCGGCCAGGTCTCCGGAGGGCCGAGAGGAGTCGATGCCCACTTCACGGCGGC
>DAHUZG010000132.1 GCA_027306715.1 Acidimicrobiaceae bacterium | reverse complement strand
CCGAGCAGGATGGCGTCGTGGTGCCCGAGAGCCTCGAGCGTCGCGTCGTCGAGGACCTCCCCGGTCGAGAGGTAGTGCGCCGCGCCGAGGGCGTACTCGGTGGTGTCGAGCTGCACGCCGGATGCACGGACGACCTTGAGCGCCTCGGCGAGCACCTCCGGCCCGATCCCGTCGCCGCCGATCACCGCGATGCTGTGGGCCACGCGCCAGTCTCTCCCGCTCGAGCGCGTGCCGTCAATCGGGCCGTCCGGCCGTTCCGCTTGGCCGTTCCGCCCGAGCCGCGCCCGTGCTCGAGCGAACCGCGCTCGGAGCGGAGGAAAAAAGCGCGAAGATGAGCACATGTCGGAGCTGCGTCCAGACCGCCGGATCCTGCGGGCGTCGGATGCCGACCGCGAGCGGGCGGTCGACTTCCTGCGACGCCACTCCGCGGAGGGGCGCCTCGACGTCGAGGAGCTCTCGGACAGGGTCGGCAAGGCGCTCTCGGCCAAGACCCTCGGCGAGCTCGACGATCTCACCTACGACCTGCCTTCGGACCTTCCCCTGGCGGCTCCGTTACCGCCGGCGGCACCGAGCGGTCGCAGCTTCGGCGGCGGCCTCGTGGTGAGCCGCATCGCTCTCGTCTACCTGCTGCTGTTCATCGGCCTCTCGGCAGGGCATCACATCGCCAACCTCGCCGTGGTCGTCGTCCTCGCCGGCCTGGCGCTGAGCGTGCGGGCGGCCCGACGGGCCGGGCGCCGCGGCACCCGCTCGGGCAGGCGGCCGTTCGCTCGCCATCCCGGCGATCCCGACGAGGTCGACCGCTCCTGGGGGCCGCACCTCTAGCCCGGAGCCCGCCGGCCGGGCGGCGCCGGCGTGAGCCCCCGGGCGTTAGCCTGGGCCCTCGTGGCAGACACCCCTCTCACACCGGAGACGCACGCCCGACTTGTCGGCGAGCTCGAGGACCTGACGACCCGCGGCCGGGTGGAGATCGCCCGGCAGATCGAGGCCGCTAGGGCGCTCGGCGACCTCTCGGAGAACGGCGACTACCACGCCGCCAAGGACGCCCAGGGCAAGATGGAGGCGCGCGTCCGCCAGCTCCAGGCGATGCTCGGCTCGGCGGTCATCGTCGAGAACGGCGCTTCAGGCGACGGCACGGTCGCTGCGGGCAGCACCGTCACCCTGCGTTACGAAGGCGACGACGACGTCGAGCGCTACCTCGTCGGCTCGATCGAGGAGCGGCGCGAGGGCGTCGCTGTCGTCTCGCCCGGATCGCCTCTCGGCCAGGCGCTGATCGGACAGCGGGCGGGCTCCAAGGTCGAGTACGAGGCGCCGAACGGGCGCCTGCGCGTCGAGCTCGTGAGCGTCGAGTGAGCGCCGAGCTGCCGGACCGCCCCGGACCGGACCGGGGCGGCCGCACGCTCGCCGAGAAGGTCTGGGATCGCCACGTGGTGCGTGCCGGCGAGGTGCCCGGCGAGCCCGACCTGCTCTACATCGACCTCCATCTCGTCCACGAGGTGACGTCGCCGCAGGCCTTCGAGGGACTGCGCCTCGCCGGCCGGCGGGTGCGGCGCCCCGATTTGACGGTGGCGACCGCCGATCACAACGTGCCGACGGATCGCGTCGAGGGCCCCGTCGCCGACCCGGTGTCGGCCCGCCAGCTCGAGGCGCTGTCGGCGAACTGCGCCGAGTTCGGCGTCGCCTGCTACCCGATGGGCGATGCCCGCCAGGGGATCGTTCACGTCATCGGCCCCGAGCAGGGCCTCACCCAGCCGGGGATGACGATCGTCTGCGGCGACAGCCATACCTCCACCCACGGTGCCTTCGGTGCTCTCGCCTTCGGCATCGGCACCTCCGAGGTCGAGCACGTCCTCGCCACCCAAACCTTGCCGCAGCTGCGGCCACGGACGATGGCAGTGACCGTCGCCGGGACGCTGCCCGCGGCGGCGACCTCGAAGGACCTCGCCCTCGCCATCGTCGGCGCCCTCGGGACCGGTGGCGGCATCGGCCACGTCATCGAGTACCGCGGCCCGGCGGTCGAGGCGCTCTCGATGGAGGGGCGGATGACGCTCTGCAACATGTCGATCGAGGCGGGCGCCCGCGCCGGGATGGTCGCCCCCGACGACACCACCTTCGGGTACCTCGAGGGTCGCCGCCACGTTCCGACAGGCTCTGATCTCGAGCGCGCCATCGAGGACTGGAGGTCGTTGCGCACCGATCCCGGAGCGCGCTTTGACACCGAGGTGCACCTCGACGCCGCCTCGGTGCGCCCTCATGTCACCTGGGGGACCAACCCGGCCCAAGTCGTTCCCGTCGACGGTGCCGTCCCTGACCCGGACGAGCTCGACGACCCCGCTCGGCGCGAGGCGGCACTGAGGGCGCTCAAGTACGTCGGCCTCACCCCCGGCACGGCGATGACCGACGTGCCCGTCGACGTCGTGTTCATCGGCTCGTGCACGAACTCGCGCATCGAGGACCTGCGAGCGGCGGCTGCGGTCGTCGCCGGGCGGCGGGTCGCGCCGGGCGTGAGGGCCCTTGTCGTGCCGGGCTCGCGGGCGGTGCGGGATGCGGCCGAGTCCGAGGGCCTCGACGCCGTCTTCCGCTCGGCCGGGCTCGAATGGCGCCAGCCGGGCTGCTCGATGTGCCTCGGGATGAACCCCGACCAGCTCGAGCCCGGCGAGC
>DAHUZG010000131.1 GCA_027306715.1 Acidimicrobiaceae bacterium | reverse complement strand
GCTCGCCGGGCTCGCCCCGGGGTTGCGCCCGGCGCTCTCGTGGAAGGCACGGGTTCACCTCGTGCGCCGCCTCGCTGCCGGGGAGGCCCTCAGCTACGGCCTCGCCCGCCCGCTCGAGCGGGACTCGTTCGTCGCCGTCGTGCCGGCCGGCTACCACGACGGGGTGCCGCGCCGGCTGTTCGGGGGCGGTGGCGCCGTCATCGTCAACGGCCGGCGCCGGCCCATCGCCGGCACGGTGACGATGGATCAGCTGCTCGTCGATTGCGGCCCGGAGGAAGACGTCCGTGCTGGCGACGAGGTCGTGCTGATCGGCACCCCGGACGGCGCCACGATCACCGCCGAGGACTGGGCGAGCTGGCTCGAGACGGTCAGCTACGAGGTGCTCTGCGGGATCGGCCCGCGGGTCCCCCGCGTCGTCCTCGAGCACCCGGCGGCCCCGGTCGCCCGGTGAGCTCCGGCACGCGGTGGTCGGCGCTCTCGGCGCTGGCGACAGAGGCGGGCGCCTGCACCGCCTGCCCCCTCGCCGCCGGGCGGACCCACGCCGTCTTCGCCAGCGGCGATCCGAGCGCCAGGGTGATGTTCGTCGGCGAGGGACCGGGCCGCGACGAGGATCTCGCCGGCGAGCCGTTCGTGGGTCGCTCCGGCCGGCTGCTCGACCGGCTGATCGTCGAGGAGCTCGGCATGGGGCGCGACGACTGCTATGTGTGCAACGTGGTCAAGTGCCGCCCTCCTGACAATCGCGACCCTCTTCCTGCAGAAGTGGCGGCCTGCTCGCACTTCCTTGCCGGCCAGCTCGAGCTCGTCGCCCCGGCGGTCGTGGTGACTCTCGGCAACTTCGCCACCCGAAGCCTGCTGCAGACGAGCGAAGGGGTGACGCGCCTTCGCGGCAGCTCCTACGCCTTCGCCGGGGGCTATCTCGTGCCTACGTTTCACCCGGCTGCGGCGCTTCGCAGCGGTGGGCTCGTGCTGGCGCAGATGCGGGCCGACTTCGTGCGCGCCAAGCAGCTGCTTGCCGGCGCGCCGTGAGCGCGATGGAGGACTTGCCGCCGACGCTCTCGGTGCGGAGCGCCTCGGCGGCGCAGACCCGTGCCCTCGGGGCGGCGATCGCCGCCGAGCTGCGGGCGGGGGACGTCGTGCTTCTCTCCGGCGAGCTCGGCGCCGGCAAGACGACCCTCGTCAAGGGCGTCGTCGAGGCGCTCGGCGGTGGAGACTGCGTGACGAGCCCGACCTTCACCCTCTGCCACCTCTACCCGACCGATCCTCCCGTCGCCCACGTCGACTGCTGGCGGATGCAGCGCCTCGGCGAGCTCGCCGACCTCGGCCTCGACGAGGTCCTCGACGACGGCGCGGTCGCCATCGTCGAGTGGGGCGAGGTGGCGGCACCGCTGTACGGCGAGGAGGCGCTCGTGGTCGTCCTGGCGCCGCTCGCCGGGGCCAAAGGCGAGCGCCGGGTGAGCCTCGCCGCCGGCGGCAGCTCGTGGCCCGACCGCCTGCGGGCGCTGGGGGCCTCCTTGTGCCGGCACGGGCTCGAGGTCGACTTCACGGGAGCGACGTGATCGTCCTTGCCATCGAGACGGCGACCATCGAGGTCGGTGTGGCGCTGGCGGCGCCGGGTGGCCTGCTCGCAGAGGTGCGCGCCCGGCCCGGACGACGCCATGTTGAGACGCTTCACCCGGCCCTTGTCGAGGCGTGCCGGCTGGCGGACGTGTCGCTGGCAGAGGTCGGCGCCATCGCCGTCGACGTCGGACCGGGGCTGTTCACCGGCCTTCGGGTCGGTGTCGCCGCCGCCAAGGGCCTCGCCTACGGCCTCGGCACGGGTGTCGTCGGCTGCTCGAGCCTGGAGGTGCTCGCCGCCGGGTCGGCGATCGGGCCGACCCGCCCGGTCGTGCCGGTCGTCGACGTCCGCCGGGGCGAGGTCGCCTGGGCGCTCCCCGTCCCCTCCGGGGGCCGGGCCCCCGGAAAGGACGCCTCCGGAGACCTCTCCGCCGGCGCAGGCCTCGCCGGCGCCGGCCTCGGGCCGCCCCGCCTCGGCGGTGTCGGCGAGCTGCGCGCCGCTCTCGACGCGTTCGTCGCCACGCTGGCGCCGGGAGCCGGCGTCCTCCTCGTCGGCGACGGCGCCCGGCGATACGCCGGTGAGCTCGTCGCCGAGCAGGTGAGCGTGGCCGGCGACGACCACGCCGCGCCGAGGGCAGCGGTGCTGGCCGAGCTGGCGGTGGCGCGCGGAGGGGCGGTGGATCCCGTGCTCGTGCTCCCGAGGTACCTGCGTGGCGCCGACGCCGAGATCAACTGGACGACACGTGCCGGCGCCGTGCCTGCCTACGATGCCTGACGTGGCGTTGCGGCTCTCCTGGCGGAAGGGCGCTGCGCCCCTCCCGGTGCCTGTCGCCGGCGCCGAGGTGCGGATCGAGCGGATGCGCCGTCGCCACGTGCGCTCGGTGCTGGCCATCGAGCAGCAGGTCTTCCCCCGCCCGTGGTCGGCGGCTCTCTACCTGAGCGAGATCGCCCAGCCGGCGACCCGCTCGTACCACGTGGCCACCGTCGAGGGCGCCGTGGTCGGCTACGCCGGCTGCATGGTCGCCGCCGGGGAGTCGCATGTCACCACCGTCGGGGTCGACCCCGCCTGGCAGGGTCGCCTGATCGGGATGAGGGTGGTCTACGAGGTCGTCGCCGAGTCGATCCGACGCGGCGCCACGGCGATCACCCTCGAGGTGCGGGTCTCCAACCATCCCGCCCAGCGGCTGTACCAGCGCTTCGGCTTCGTCCCCGCCGGCATCCGGAAGAATTATTACGCCGAGGTCAACGAGGATGCGATCGTGATGTGGCTCTACGACGTCGACACGCCGGCCTACGCCGAGCGGCTCGGAGCGATCGCCGCCCGCCTCGGCCTCCCCCGGCCCTAGGGCCAGGCGACGGCGATAGCTGGGATGAACCTCCTCGGCATCGAGACCTCGTGCGACGAGACCGCCGCGGCCGTCGTCGAGGACGGCAGGACCGTTCTCTCCTCGGTCGTCTCGAGCCAGGTCGACCTCCACGCCCGCTACGGCGGCGTGGTCCCCGAGATCGCCGGCCGCGCCCACATCGAGGCGCTTCTGCCCGTCGTCGACGAGGCGCTCGCCGAGGCCGGGTGCGCCGCCGCTGCGGCGGCCGACGCCGGGCTTCCTGCCCCGAGGGCGCTCGGCGCCGTGGCGGCGACGGTCGGGCCTGGCCTCGTCGGCTCGCTGCTCGTCGGGATCTCCGCAGCGAAATCGCTGGCGCTCGCCTGGGACGTCCCCTTCGTCGGCGTCAACCACCTCGAGGGTCATCTCTATGCGGCCCTGCTCGAGGACGCCGACCTGCCGCTGCCGGCCGTCGTGCTGCTCGTCTCGGGGGGTCACACGCTGCTCGTCGAGATGACGGCACCGGGAAGCTACCGCTTGCTCGGTCGCACCGCCGACGACGCGGCGGGTGAGGCCTTCGACAAGGTGGCGCGCTTTCTCGGCCTCGGGTACCCGGGCGGCCCGGCGGTCGAGCGGTCGGCACGCGACGGCGACCCGGCCGCCATCGCCTTCCCCCGCCCGATGCGGGACGAGGGCCTGGCGTTCTCGTTCAGCGGCCTCAAGACTGCCGTCGTCCACTACGTCCGCGACCACCCGGACGTCCCGACGCCCGACGTCGCGGCCTCGTTCCAGCAGGCGGTCGTCGACGTGCTCGTGCACAAGGCGCTCGGCGCCGCCCGCCGGAGCGGCGCACGCTCTCTCTGCCTGGCGGGGGGTGTGGCGGCCAACGGCCCGTTGCGGGCGGCGACGCTCGCCGCATGCGACGCCGCAGGGTTGCGCGCTTTCCTTCCGAGCCGTTCGATGTGCACCGACAACGCGGCGATGATCGCCGCCGCGGGCTACTACCGGCTCGCCTCGGACGGCCCGACGCCGCTCGACGCCGGAGCGGTGCCGGGCCTGGCCTTCCCGGTCACCGCCTGAACGCCGCGCGCGCCGCCCCTCGCCGCCCACCGCCACCCACGGCCGCGGTTACCGAGCACCGCCCCGTTGAGCTGGCTGGCCGCCCGCCGCCGTCGCTCGTGGGCGGGCCGTCAGCACTCCCACCCGCCGTTTGCCAAAGGTGACCGCAGCGGTGCTACAGTTGGCACTCGACAGCTATGAGTGCCAACCCCACAGGAGGGCGCAGCGAAATGAGCCTGCAACCGCTGGACGACCGCATCGTCGTTCGCCCGAGCGAAGCGGAGGAGACCACCGCCTCGGGTCTCGTCATCCCCGACACCGCCAAGGAGAAGCCCCAGCAGGGCGAGGTCATCGCCGCCGGCCCCGGGCGGCGGGCGGAGAACACTGGCGAGCTGATCCCCCTCGACGTCAAGGTCGGGGACAAGGTGGTCTACTCGAAGTACGGCGGCACGGAGATCACGATCGAGGGCGAGGACCTTCTCATCCTCTCGAGCCGTGACGTGCTCGCCAAGGTGACCAACTGATGTCCAAGGTCCTCATCTACGACCAGAAGGCGCGGCGCGGCCTCGAGGCGGGCGTCGACAAGCTCGCCAACACCGTCAAGGTGACGCTCGGGCCGAAGGGCCGGAACGTGGTCCTCGAGAAGAAGTTCGGTGCCCCGACGATCACCAACGACGGCGTGACCATCGCCAAGGAGATCGAGCTCGAGGACCCCTACGAGAACATGGGTGCCCAGCTCGTGCGCGAGGTGGCGACGAAGACCAACGACGTCGCCGGTGACGGCACGACGACGGCGACCGTTCTCGCCCAGGCGCTGGTCCACGAGGGCATGCGCAACGTCGTCGCCGGGGCCAACCCGCTCTCGCTCAAGCGCGGCATGGAAAAGGCCGTCGCCGCCGCGGTGGAGTCGATCCACGCCCAGGCCCGCGAGGTCGAGGGTCGCCACGAGATCGCCCAGGTGGCCTCGATCTCGGCGGCCGACACCTCGATCGGCGAGGTCCTCGCCGACGCCATCGACAAGGTGGGCAAGGACGGGACGGTGACCGTCGAGGAGTCGAACACCTTCGGGCTCGAGCTCGAGTTCACCGAGGGGATGCAGTTCGACAAGGGCTTCCTCTCGCCGTACTTCGTCACCGATCCCGAGCGCCAGGAAGCCGTGCTCGAGGATCCGTTCCTGCTCGTCGTCAACTCCAAGGTGAGCTCGGTGCACGACCTCGTGCCTGTGCTCGAGAAGATCATGCAGACTGGCAAGCCGCTGCTGCTGATCGCCGAGGACGTCGAGGGCGAGGCGCTCGCCACGCTCGTGGTGAACAAGATCCGTGGCACGTTCAATTCCGTGGCGGTGAAGGCACCCGGCTTCGGTGAGCGCCGCAAGGCGATGCTGCAAGACATCGCCGTGCTCACCGGCGGCCAGGTGATCTCCGAGGAGGTCGGCCTGAAGCTCGACTCGGTGACTGTTGACCTGCTCGGAAGGGCGCGACGGGTCGTCGTCACCAAGGATGACACCACCGTCGTCGAGGGCGCCGGGACGTCTGAGGACGTCAAGGGCCGCATCGCCCAGATCCGCCGTGAGATCGACGAGACCGACTCCGACTGGGACCGGGAGAAGCTGCAGGAGCGGCTCGCCAAGCTCGCCGGCGGCGTCGCCGTCGTGCGAGTCGGGGCCGCCACCGAGGTCGAGCTCAAGGAGAAGAAGCACCGCATCGAGGACGCGCTGTCGGCGACCCGGGCAGCGATCGAGGAGGGCATCGTCGCCGGTGGCGGCACCGCCTTGCTGCGCAGCCGTCCCGCCGTTTCCGCCGTGGTCTCCAAGCTCGAAGGTGACGAGGCCACCGGGGCCAAGATCGTGGAGCGGGCCCTGGAAGAGCCCCTCAAGTGGATCGCCATCAACGCCGGTCTCGAGGGTTCGGTCATCGTTCAGCAGGCTGAGCGCGAGACCGGCAACATCGGCCTCAACGCGGCCACCGGTGAGTTCGTCGACCTGCTCAAGGCCGGCGTCATCGACCCGGCCAAGGTGACCCGCTCGGCCCTGCAGAATGCGGCGTCGATCGCCGCCCTCTTCCTGACCACCGAGGCCGTCATCGTCGACAAGCCTGAGGACGAGGCACCGGCCATGCCCGGTGCCGGGATGGACGACTACTAGACCGCGACCAGGTCGTACGGGTGCTGTCATG
>DAHUZG010000129.1 GCA_027306715.1 Acidimicrobiaceae bacterium | reverse complement strand
CGTCCACGACGTCGTTCTGGTGGCCCTTGGCATCGCGCTTCCCTTCATCGGCCTGCACCTCGGGGGCGTGCTGCCTGGCACCGTCGACGTCGTGGACGCGCCGGGGACCCTCGAGGTGTTGGGGCTCTGCTTCGCCTTCGCCACCGTCGCTCTCGGCTTCGACCTGCTGTTCGGTATCACCGGGCTGCTCTCCTTCGGCCTTGCCTTCTTCTTCGCCTTCGGCACCTACGTCTTCGACATCGCCCTCTCGGACTGGCATTGGCCGCTCCTTCCGGCGATCGTCGTCACCCTCGGCGCCAGCGGCGTGGTGGCCGCCGTGATCGGCACCTTCTGCCTTCGCGTCGGCGGGATCGCCTTCGCGATGGTGACGCTCGCCGTCGCCCAGGCCGGCTACTACCTCGTCGAGTCGAACCCGAAGAACCTGACCGGGGGCGACAACGGGCTCGTGATGGCGACCGGCCGGCTGCCGGGCGCCCTAGTCGGCGTGGCGAACACCAAGTGGCTCTACTGGATCGCCCTCGCCGTCCTCGTCGTGGCCTACGCCGCGGTCCGCTTTGCGACGGAGTCCTCGATCGGACGGGTGTGGCTTGCGGTCCGGGAGAACGAGGAGCGCGTGAAGGTGCTCGGACTGCGCCCGTTCTCGTTCAAGCTGGCGGCATTCGTGCTCTCCTCGCTCGTCGCCGTCGCCGGTGGAATGGCCTACCTGCTGCTGGTCGGGACCGCCTCGCCCGCCGCGGTCGCCTCGACCACGGTCACGATCTCAGTCCTCGTGATGGTCGTGCTCGGCGGCGTCGCCACCCGCTGGGGAGCCGTTCTCGGCGCCGTCGTCTACGTCTACCTGCAACAGCTTCTGAACAAGGTGGCCTCCGAGCCGTCCTTCGCCAGCCTGCCGGGCGTGCTGCGGGTTCCGCTCTCGCAACCGCCGTTCCTGCTCGGAGTGATCTTCGTCGCAGTCGTGCTCTTCGCCCCCGGCGGCCTGGCGGGGATACTGACGAGCTCGCGCGCCCGACTGGCGGCGGCCCGCGCACGCCGGGGAGCCTCACGGGCGAGAACGGCCCCGGGCGGCGCCGGCAGCGGGACCGGCGGGACCGGCGGGACCGGCAGCAAAGCGGCGTCGAAGGGCGGCGTGGCGACGAGCGACGGAGGTGCGGCGGCGACATGAGCGAGGCCCGGACAGAACCGACGCCACGGCGCGAACCGGCCCCGGCGGCGAGCGATGCCTCGCTGAGCGCGGACGGGGCCGGGCGCCGGCGGGGGTCCCGGGGTGAGCGCACCCGCCGCCGGCTGCTCGACGCAGCCGAGGAGGTCTTTGCCGCCACGGGCTTCCACGACGCCTCGATCGTCAAGATCACCGAGTCGGCCGGCGTCGCCCAGGGAACCTTCTACCTCTACTTCTCGAGCAAGCTCGAGATCTTCGACGAGGTGGTCGCCGACCTCAACCACCGAGTCCGCCAGGCGATGTCCGAGGCATCCGCCGGAGCGCCCAACCGCCTGGAGGCCGAGCGCCGGGGCTTTGCCGCGTTCTTTCGCTTCACCGCCGAGCATCCGGCCCTGTACCGCGTGATGCGCCAGGCGGAATTCGTCTCCCCGGCGGCGGCCCGGAGGCACTACGAGAAGATCGTCGACGGCTACGTGCCTTCGCTTCGCGCCGCAATGGACTCCGGGGAGATCGAGCCGGTCGATCCCGAGGTCCTCGCCTGGGCCCTCGGCGCCGTCGGCGAGTCGATCGGGATGGCCTGGCTCGTGTGGACCGGCGCCCGTCAGGTTCCCCCGGAGGTCTTCGAGGCGATGATGACCCTGATCGCACGGATGCTGGGGGCGGGCGGGGACCCCGGCGAGG
>DAHUZG010000126.1 GCA_027306715.1 Acidimicrobiaceae bacterium | reverse complement strand
CGGCGGCGTCGCCCGCTGCACCTCGACGCGCCGCGGCAATCCGTCAGCGAGCCGCCACACCTCGCCGAGGTGCGCCAGCACCGCCTCGACCGCCTCGACGACCGTCGCCGCGATCCCCTCGGCCGCCAGCGAGGTGACCGGTCTGTCCGGGATGCCACAGGGCACGATCGCCCCGAAGCGGGCCAGATCCGGCGAGACGTTGAGGGCGAAGCCGTGCATCGAGCGTCCCCGACTGACACGCACGCCGACGGCGCAGATCTTCCGCTCCGAGGCCGTGCCGGGGTCGAGCCAGACACCGGGATGCTCCTCGACGCGCCCCGCGCTTGGCAAGCCGAGATCGGCGAGGGCGGCGATGACTAGGGTCTCGAGGGCACGCACATGGGCCGGGATGGCGCCGGCTCGCCAGGGCACGTCGAAGACGGCGTAGCCGACGAGCTGACCCGGCCCGTGATAGGTGACGTCGCCACCACGGTCGGCCCGCACGAGGTCGGCGTCGAGCCGCTCGGGCGGCACCAGCACGTGCTCGGCCCGCGCCCTCACCCCGAGGGTGTAGACGTGCGGGTGCTCGAGAAGCAGCAGGTGCTCGCCGTCGCCACGGCGCAGGCCATGCTGCAGCGCGAGAGCGTCGCGATAGGCGACGCGCCCGAGCCAACGTGCCCGCAGCGGCCCCCGGCTCACGCCCAGCCGGCTCCCGAAGCCAGCTCGGCGTTCCAGTCTCGGGTCTCGAGGACGCGGGCGACGTCGCGCAGGAAAGCGGCGGCGTAGGCACCGTCCACGGCCCGGTGGTCGAACGAGAGAGCCAGGTTGCCGACCGAGTGGATGGCGATCGACTCCGTCCCGTCGGGCAGGGTCACCACCACCGGTCTGCGGCGCACGCCGTCGGTCGAGAGAATCGCCACCTGTGGCTGGGCGATGATCGGGTAGGTGATGAGCGTCCCGAACGGGCCGGGATTGGTGATCGTGAAGGTCCCTCCGGTGATGTCCTCGAGCGTCAGCTTGCGCGAGCGCGCCCGCGCCGCCAGGTCGCCGATCGAGCGTGCGAGGCCGCGCAGCGACTGGCCGTCGGCGTGGTGGATGACCGGCACCATGAGCCCTTCGCGCTCGATGTCGACGGCGATCCCGAGGTGCAGGTCGTGATGCACGACGAGGGTGCTCTCGACCACCGAGGCATTGAGATGGGGGTAGGAGCGGAGGACGTCGATGACGGCGCGGGCGACGAAGGGCAGGTAGGTCAGGCTGACCCCCTCCTCGCCCTTGAAGCGCTCCTTCAGCGCGTTCCGCAGGCGGTCGATCGACTCGAAGTCGACCTCGATCGAGACGAGGGTGTGCGCCGCCGCCGCCAGCGAGCGGGCCATGTGCTCGGCGGTGACGCGCCGGATCGTGCTGAAGGGGATGACCTCGTCACGAGCCGGCATCCCCGCAGCAGTAGCCGGCGCCGGCAACCGCCGCTCCTCCGGGCGCGGCTCGCTGCGCCCGAGAGGTGTTGGCAGCGTCAACGGCTGGGCGGCCGGCGGCTGGGCGGCCGGCGGCTGCGGAGGTGGCGGCTCGGCAGGCGGCGGGGGCGGCGTCGCAGCCGGCGGCGGCGGCATGGGCGCGACCGCAACGGGCACCTCAGGACCGGCGGGCTCGCCCGAGGCGGCGCCGAGACGCTCGCCCGGCTCCGGCACACCGATCTCGGCCGATCCTTCGGGCATCTCGGCCGATCCTTCGGGTAGAGACGCCGCCGGCTCGGGCGCCACAGGCGGTGCCACAGGGGGCACCTCTCCAACCGGGGCAGCGGCGGCGCGGGCGTCGAGGAAGCGGAGGACGTCCTCGCGGGTGATCCTCCCGCCCATCCCGGTCCCCGGGATCTCGGCGGGGTCGAGGCGGTACTCCGAGATCAGGCGGCGGACGACCGGCGAGAGGAGCGCCCCGCGGCTGCCGGGGGTAGCTTCGGCCGTGGCGCCGTTGCCGTTGACGGCTTCGGCCACCTCGGGCGCGGCGGCACCGCCGGCGACCGGCCCCCCCCAGCCGGATGCGCCCGCGTCGTCGCCGGGGCCAGCGGCGACGCCGGTCCCCCCCGTCGTCTGCGCGGCAGCCTGCTGGGCGGCGAACCGCTCGGTCACCGTGCCGGTCCCGGGGCTGGCGCCGGCGGCAGGGGGCGCCCACGATCCGGCCTCGACGGCTGGCGTCTCGGCCGGCGGGACCGGCGGGGACGGCATCTCGAACGCCTGCGCCGCCGGCGGCGGGGCGCCCCACGGGGAGGTCTCGGCGGCGGGGACGTCTTCGGGGCTGGCGCCCTGCCGAGGCGAGCCGAACGGCGGC
>DAHUZG010000119.1 GCA_027306715.1 Acidimicrobiaceae bacterium | reverse complement strand
GCTCGCGCTCGGCTGGTCGCAGCCCGGCACCACTCCTGCTCGCCGGCATCGCCGTAGCGGCCTTCTTCACCGCTGCCCAGACCTTCTTGCAGCAGCAGAACGCCCCGGACCTGCAGGTCGTCTACAGCTGGATCCTCGGTGGCCTGTCGGCCGCCGGGTGGAGCCAGGTCGAGCTCATCCTGCCCTACGTCGCGCTCGCGGCGGCGGCGATGCTCGCCTGTCGGCACCTGATCGACGCGCTGAGCATCGGCGACGAGGAGTCGACGAGCCTCGGCGTGCGGGCGGACATCGTGCGCATCGTCGTCATCGTGGCGGCCACCCTCGGAACCGCCGCCGTCGTCGCGGTGAGCGGCCTCATCGGCTTCGTCGGGATCATCGTGCCGCATGCCATCCGCCTCGTCGCCGGGCCCAGCTACGCCCGCATCCTGCCGCTCTCTGTGCTCTTCGGCGGCGGGTTCCTCATCCTCTGCGACCTGCTGGCCCGCAGCGTCCTCTCGCCTGCGGAGATCCCGCTCGGGGTCGTGACCGCCTTCCTCGGAGCCCCCTTCTTCCTCGTCGTGCTGCGCCAGGCTCGCCGCCTCTCGTGATGCTCGAGCTGCGCGAGGTGTCGGTCAGCCTCGGCTCGAGGCGCGTCGTCGAGCAGGTGTCGGCCCGCGTCGAGCGCGGCAGCCTCGTGGCGCTCGTCGGGCCCAACGGAGCCGGGAAGTCGACGCTCATCCGAGCCGTCGCCGGAGTGCTCGCCCACGACGGCGAGATCCTCGTTGCCGGCTCGAGCCGGGCGGGCCTCGGCGCCCGTGCCCGTGCCCGTTCCGTCGCCTACGTGCCGCAGCGTCCGGTCCTACCGGTCTCGATGACCGTCATCGACTACGTGCTGCTCGGCCGTGCGGCTCACCACTCGGTGCTCGGCACGACGTCGCGGCTCGACCGCCTCGTCGCCGCAGCGGCGCTCGAGCGCCTTCGGCTCACCGACCTCGCCCGGCGCCGGCTCGGCGAGCTCTCCGGCGGCGAGGCCCAGCGGGTCGTGCTCGGGCGGGCGCTCGCGCAGGAGGCGCCGGTGCTCGTCATGGACGAGCCGGTCACCTCCCTCGATCTCGGTCACGGTCAGCTGGTGCTCGAGCTGACCGACGAGCTGCGCCGGGACAAAGGTCTCACGGTTCTCTGCGCTATCCACGACCTGACCCTTGCCGCACTGCACGCCGAGCAGCTGGTGCTGCTTCACGAGGGACGCCTGGTCGCCTGCGGGAAGGCCGGCGACGTCGTCACCGTCGAGAACCTGCGCCGCTTCTTCGGCGCAGAGGTGGAGGTCCTCGCGGGAAGCCACGGGCCCGTGGTCGCCCCGCTGCGGCTCTCGCCCGCGCCGATGCCGGCGCCGCCAGCGGGCAACACCCCACGCGACACGCCACGCCAGGACGGTCGTGTCGCCATGGCGGCCCCGTGAGCAGCCTCGGTGAGGACGGCGAGCTGCCGCCGAGGACGACCCCGCCGCCGAGAACCCCGCCGCCGAGAACCCCGCCGCCGAGAGCGACACGGCGCGCCCCCTCGGTCGTTCTCGTCGCCACCGGGGAGGGAAAGGGCAAGACCACCGCGGCGATGGGCACGGTGCTGCGCGCGCTCGGCCGCGGCTGGCAGCCGTGCGTCGTGCAGTTCGTCAAGTCGGGTTCGTGGCACTCCGGCGAGGTCACGATGCTGCGCCAGCTCGGCACCAGCTGGCACACGATCGGCGACGGGTTCAGCTGGGACAGCAAGGACCTCGAGCAGTCGGCCGAGCTCGGGCGGCGCGCCTTCGAGGTCGCCCGAGAGGCGATCGCCTCGGGGCGCTTCCAGCTCGTCGTGCTCGACGAGGTGACCTACCCGATCAACTGGGGCTGGCTCGACGTCGCCGACGTCGTGGCGACGATCCGCGACCGTCCTGCGAAGGTCAACGTCTTTCTCACCGGCCGCAACGCGCCGGCGGCTCTCGTCGAGCTGGCGGACACCGTCACCGAGATGCGCAACCTGAAGCACGCCTTCGATGCCGGAATCCGCGCCGCCCGGGGGATCGACTTCTGATGCTGACGCTTCTCCTCGGCGGGGCGCGCAGCGGCAAGTCGGCGCTCGCTGTCGACCTCGCCCGCCGAAGCGGCGCGCCGGTCACCTTCGTCGCCACGGCGCAGGCCGGCCACGCCGAGACAGACGGCGACGCCGAGACAGGCGGCGGCGACGAGACAGACGGCGACGCCGAGAGGGCCGGCCGCGACGAGATGGCCCGGCGCATCGAGCGCCACAAGGCCGAGCGGCCGTCGAGCTGGATCACCCTCGAGGCCCCCCTCGAGCTCGAGGCGGCAGTGCGCTCGGTGAGCCGGGATCGCGTCGTGATTGTCGACTGCCTCAGCTTGTGGCTCGCCAACCTGCTGGCGAGCGATCACGACGTCACCTCGATCGAGACGGCGGCGACGAGCTGCGCCACTGCTGTCGCCGGGCGGCCGGGCGCAGTGATCGCGGTCTCGAACGAGGTCGGGTCGGGCATCGTCCCGGTGTCGGCGCTCGCCCGCAGCTATCGCGACCTGCTCGGCCGGGTCAACGCCTGCTTTGCCGAGCGCGCCGCCGATGCCTACCTGGTGGTCGCCGGCCGGGCTCTGGCGCTGCAGCGCACCGAGACGCTGCGAGCGGCGGGGGAGAGCGGAGCGTTCCGCTGAGCTGGCGCCGACGTCTCGCGCCGCTTCGTGCCGCGGTCGGCTTCTTGACGCCGCTCGGCTCGGGATCCGAGCCGCCGCGCCCTTCGGCGCTCGCCTGGTTCGCGCCCGTCGGCGCGGCCCTCGGCATCGTCGAGGCCGTGATCTGGCGGGCCGGGCGCTCATGTCTCGGAGCCGGACCGGGAGCTGCCGGCGGTGTGCTCGGCGATCTCGCGCTGACGGGCGCGCTGCACCTCGACGGGCTTGCCGACAGCGCCGACGGGCTGCTCGCCCACGTTCCTGCCCGTGGTCGGCTCGAGATCATGGGCGAGCCGCAGATCGGCACCTTCGGCGCCGTGGCGATCGGCGCAGCCCTGCTCGGCCGCCAGGCGGCGCTCGCCGAGCTCGAGCCCTCACCGGCGCTGCTGGCAGCGCTGTACGGATCCTCGCGCGCGGTCATGGCATTGGCAGTGCAAATGCTGCCGTACGCCCGCGAGGAGGGGCTGGTGAGCGGATTTCGCCACGCGGGGCCGCCGGACCGCCGCCTGCTTGCCGCCACCGTCTCTGGTCTCGGCGCTTGCCTTGTCGCGGCGCGGCTGCTCGAGGGCCGTCGCGGGGCCCTGGCGACGGCCGGGGGAGCGGCGGCCGGCACCGCCGTCCTGGCCGTCGCGCAACGGCGCCTCGGTGGCGTCACCGGCGATGTGCTCGGTGCCGCAGGCGAGGTGTGCGAGATCGCCGGGCTGCTCCTGGCCTGCGCCTGCGGGGAGGGGTCGCGATTCTGAGGCGCCGAGCCCGCCGGGCCACAGGTCTGCGGGCGCGGTGTGCCGGCGTGGCAGCGGGCTTCCTGCTCGACGCCGCCTTCGGCGAGCCGCCGGCGGGCGACGCCGATCGCGGAGCGGTCGTCGTCGGGTCGCTCACCAAGCTGTTCGCCTGCCCCGGGCTAAGGCTCGGCTACGTGGTCGCCCCCGAGCCGAGATTCGTGGAGCGCCTCGCGGCGCGCCAGGCGCGGTGGTCGGTCGGCTCGCTGGCTGTGGCCGCACTGCCGGCGCTGCTTTCCGCAGCGCCTCTCGAGCACTGGGCGGCGGAGCTGCGGGCGCTTCGTGACGAGCTCGTCGCGCTGCTGGGTGGTTGCGGGCTGCAGGTGATCGCCGAGTCGGCGCCCTGGGTGCTCGTGAGCAGAGCCGGGTCGCTGCGCGACGAGCTGGCGCGGCGGGGGGTTCTCGTGCGGGACTGCTCGAGCTTCGGCCTGGCGGGCACGGTGCGCATCGCCGTTCCGGCCAGAGCTGAGCTCGGGTGCCTCGAGGCGGCCCTGCGGCTCACCCTGGCGGATCGGGGCTGAGGATGCGGGGGGCGGTGATGATCTGCGGCACGGCGAGCGACGTCGGCAAGTCGCGCATCGTCGCCGCGCTATGCCGGCTGCTGGCTCGCCGCGGCGTCTCGGTGGCGCCGTTCAAGGCGCAGAACATGTCGCTCAACTCGACGGTGACCGCCTCGGGGCACGAGATCGCCCGGTCGCAGGCCCACCAGGCCGCAGCGGCGCGCACCGAGGCGACAGTCGAGATGAACCCGGTCCTTCTCAAGCCGACCGGTGATCGCACGAGCCAGCTCGTGGTGATGGGGCGTGTGGTCGGCGAGGTCAGCTTCGAGCACCGCTGGCCGTCGCCGGCCAGCCTCGGCGATGCCGTGCTCGAGGCGCTGGCGGCGCGTCGCGCACGGCACGAGGTGGTCGTCCTCGAGGGAGCCGGCGGCGCCGCGGAGATCAACCTGTTGGAGCGCGACCTCGCCAACCTCCCCCTCGCCGCCCGGGCGGGCATCCCGGCGCTCATTGTCGGCGACATCGAGCGCGGAGGCGTCTTCGGCGCCATCTACGGCTCTCTGGCAGTGCTGCCGGAGAAGCTGCGGGCGCCGATTCGCGGCTTCGTCGTCAACAAGATGCGCGGCGCGCCCGGCCTTCTCGGCACCGGCCTCGCCGAGCTCGAGCGCCGGTGCGGGCTGAGCTGTCTCGGCGTGCTGCCCTATCTCGACGGACCATGGACCGACGAGGAGGACTCGCTGGCGCTCGCCGGTTTGCAAAGCGGCGGTGGTCGCCGGGCGGGCGCCGGCTGGCTCGACGTCGCCGTCGTCGCGCTGCCGAGGCTGTCGAACTTCACCGACTTCGATCCGCTCCTCGCCGAGCCGAGCGTGTCGCTGCGCTACGTCGATCGGGCGGATGGGCTCGGCTGCCCGGACCTCGTCGTCCTGCCGGGATCGAAGGCGACCGTCGCCGACCTGGCGTGGCTCCGCCGGCGCGGCCTCGACGAGGCGATCGCCGCCGCCCGCGCCGGAGGCAGCGCGCTGCTCGGCATCTGCGCCGGCTACCAGCTGCTCGGCACGGCCATCGAGGACGACATCGAGTCCCGTGCCGGAACTGTCCCGGGCCTCGGGCTTCTCGAGCTGCGGACGAAGTTCTCGGCCGAGAAGACGGTCAGGTGTGTTGTTGGGCGCACGGCCTCCGGCGAGGAGGTGAGCGGCTTCGAGCTGCACCACGGCCAGCCAGAGCCGGCCACCTCGTGCCGGCGCTTCTTCGAGCTGGACGGTCCGGGCGGCGCCGCCGGGGAGGACGAGGGCGTCGCCGACCCCGAGCGGGGGATCTGGGCGACGAGCCTGCACGGGTTGTTCGAGAACGACGCCTTCCGCCGGCGCTTCCTCGACGACATCGCCGAGAGGCGCGGGCGCGGGTTCTCGCCGTCGCCCACCGCCTTCGCGGCTGTGCGCGAGGCGGCGATCGACACCTTCGCCGACGCTGTCGAGCAGCGCCTCGATCTCGACGAGCTGTGGCGCATCGTCGAAGGGGCCGCCGAGACGACCGCGGGTGACCGAGCGCTGCGTCGCTGGGCGAGACCGGTGCCGACGGTCGGGGACACCACCTCGGCGGCCGAGCGCCGCGCCGACCCGGCCGGCTGGCGGCTCGACGAGGCGGCGCGGCGTGGCCTCTACGAGGTGATCCACGCCCGCCGCGACATCCGCCGGTTCCGCCCGGACCGGCTCGACGACCCCCTCGTCGAGCGCCTCCTTGCCGCCGCCCATGCGGCGCCGTCGGTCGGCCACTCCCAGCCGTGGCGCTTCGTGCTCGTCGAGTCCGCCGAGACGCGCCAGCGTGCGGCGCTGATCGCCGAGCGCGAGCGCCAGTTGCAGGCGACGGGGCTCGCGCCGGGGTCGGGGAGGCTGATGCTCGACCTGCAGCTCGAGGGCATCCGCGAGGCTCCGGTCGGCATCGTCGTCTGCTGCGACCGCCGGGTCCCTGCTGCCGGTGTGCTCGGGCGGGCCAGCTTCACCGACGCCGACGTGTGGTCGTGTCTCTGCGCGATCGAGAACCTCTGGCTCGCGGCGCGGGGGGAGGGCCTCGGCGTGGGCTGGGTGACGTTGTTCCCGCCGCACGAGCTCGCCGAGCTTGTCGGGCTTCCCGAGGGTGTCGCGGCGCTCGGCTGGCTCTGCCTCGGCTGGCCCGACGAGCGGCCGCCGGGACCAGGCCTCGAGCGTGCCGGATGGTCCGAGCGCCTCCGCCTCGAGGACGTCGTGCTGCGCGAGCGTTGGGACGATCGTCCACGGCCCGTGTCGCACCTGCGGGCGCCGTCAGAGCATGCGGTCGTCTCGGCCCGCGACGCTGCTGACGAGCTGCTGACACCGCCGGGGTCGCTCGGCGTGGTCGATCGCGTGCTCGACCGGCTGGCGTCTCTCGGCATCGTCGCCGCCGAGGGCGGCACCCTCGTCCTCGCCGCCGCCGACCACCCGGTGGCGGCACACGGCGTCTCGACCTACCCGCAGGTCGTCACCCGTGAGGTGCTCGAGGCGACGGTCGCCGGCGAGTCGCTCGGCGCCGCGGCGGCGCACGCCGTCGGCTTCGAGGTGGTGGCGGTCGACGCCGGCGTCGTCGGACCTGCCGTCGCCGGCTGCTGGGACCTGCGCCCGCTCGCCAGGCGCGGCGACATCGTCCACAGCGACGCTCTCGAGGCGTCCGACGTCGAGCGCCTGCTCGAGGCCGGCAGGATGCTCGGCGCCGGCGGCTCTCGCCCTCAGATCGTCGCCCTCGGCGAGGTCGGCGTCGCCAACAGCACCGTCGCCGCGGCGATGGCGGCAGCGCTGCTCGGGCTTCACCCGGGCGAGGCCGTCGGGCTCGGCGCAGGCGGTGACAGCCCGACGATCGCCAAGAAGAGGCGGGTCGTAGCCGCAGTCCTCGAACGGGTCGGCGCGCCGAGCAACGCCGGGCTCGCCGTCGACGTCGTGCTGGCGAGGATGGGTGGCCCCGAGCTGGTCGTGCTGGCCGGTGTGGTCCTCGGCGCGGCATCAGCTGGCAAGGCCGTCGTCGTCGACGGCTACGCGACGGCAGTCGCTGCTCTCTGTGCCGTCCGCCTCGAGCCGGGAGTCGCCGCGCACCTCGTCGCCGGTCAGCGAAGCCGTGAGCAGGCGCAGGCCCGCGTGCTCACCGAGCTCGGGCTCGAACCGCTGCTCGACTTGCGCCTCCGCGCCGGCGAGGGGGTCGGGGCGATGCTCGCCTGCAGCTTGTTGAAGACAGCTCTGGCGACGCGGCAACGCGCCGGGCGTGTCCGTCCCTGATGGCTTCCTGACCGCTCGGCGCTGGTCCTCTCAGCCGATCCGCCGCGTCAAGATCGCCATCTCGACCGCCACACGTGCCGCCTCCTCGCCGCGATTCCCGAGCGCCCCCCCGGACCTCGCCCGCGCCTGGTCGATCGTGTCGGTGGCGAGCACGCCGAAGACCACCGGGACGCCGGTGTCGAGGGCGACGCGGGCGAGGCCCGAAGCAGCGGCAGTGGCGACGAGGTCGTAGTGCCCGGTCTCGCCCCGGATGACGGCACCGAGCGCGATCACGGCGTCGTAGGAGCCCGACGCCGCAAAGCGCTGGGCGACCACCGGCAGCTCGAAGGCTCCCGGCACGGAGGCCGACGCGATCTTGTCCTCAAGAACTCCGAGCTCGCCGAGCGTTCGCCTCGCCGCAGCGAGGAGGGAGTCGGTGACCTCCTCGTTGAAGCGGCTGCAGACGACAGCGATGCGGAGCTCGCGCCCGTCGAGGTCGCGTCGCGCCGGGCGCTCAGCCGACATCGTCGCCCGGTTCGAGGAGCGCGGGATCAGCGAGGAGATGGCCGAGACGCACGCGCTTGGCGTTGAGGTACCGCAGGTTCTCTGTCGTCGGGCGGGTCTCGAGCGGGACCCGCTCGGTGATCTCGAGCCCGAAGCCCTCGAGGCCTCCTCGTTTTGCCGGGTTGTTCGTCAAAAGGCGCATCTTCCGCACGCCGAGATCGACGAGGATCTGGGCGCCGATGCCGTACTCCCTGCTGTCGACCGGCAGCCCGAGCTCGACGTTGGCGTCGACGGTGTCGAGCCCTCGGTCCTGCAGCTCGTAGGCATCCAGCTTGTGCACGATCCCGATCCCGCGGCCCTCGTGGCCGCGGAGGTAGACGACGACACCGCGGCCGGCGTGCGCGACCGCCGCCATCGCCTGCTCGAGCTGCTCCCCGCAGTCGCAGCGCAGCGACCCGAACACGTCACCGGTCAGGCATTCGGAGTGCACGCGCACGAGCACGCTCTCGTGCGCGCTGGGCTCACCCATGACAAGGGCGAGGTGGGTCTCGTGCTCGATCAGGCTCGTGTAGGCGTAGCAGGTGAACTCGCCGGCGTGAGTCGGCAGGCGCGCCTTGGCCACCCGACGGACGAGGGTCTCGCTCCGACGGCGCCAGGCGACGAGGTCGGCGATCGTGACGAGGCGAAGACCGTGGTGCGAAGCGAAGGCCGCCAGCTCGTCGCGGCTCGCCATCGACAGCCCGTCGGCGCTCACCACCTCGGCGAGCACGCCGGCCGGCTCGCGCCCCGCCAGCCGGGCGAGGTCGACCGCCGCCTCGGTGTGGCCGGCGCGGCGCAGCACGCCGCCGCCGCGGGCACGGAGCACGTGCACGTGGCCGGGGCGCGCGAGGTCGACCGCCCGGGTCGCCGGATCGGCGAGGCGGCGGATCGTCGCCGCCCGGTCGTACGCCGAGATGCCGGTGGTCGTGCCGATGATGGCGTCGACGGTGATGGCGAACGCCGTTCGCTGGGATTCGGTGTTGCGCGCCACCATGAGCGGCAGCTCGAGCGCGTCGGCCCGCTCCTCGGTGATCGCGGTGCAGATCAGCCCGGAGGTGTGGCGGACGAAGAAAGCGATCTTCTCCGGGGTCACCGCGTCTGCTGCGAGGATCAGGTCGCCCTCGTTCTCCCGGTCCTCGTCGTCGACGACGACCACGATCTCACCCCGTGCGACGGCGGCGATCGCCTCGTCGATCGATGCGGTCTGGGTGCTCACGGCGCCTCTGCGGTGCGGTCGCAGGGTGGCGCAGCGCCGGCTCGCAGGAGCCGCTCGACGTACTTCGCGACGATGTCGACCTCCAAGTTGACGAGCTGACCCGTGCCCTTCAGGCCGATCGTCGTCGAGCGGGCGGTGTGGGGGATGACCTCGATCCGCACGAGCCCAGGACCGGCGGCGACGACGGTCAGGCTGCAGCCGTCCACGGCGAGCGAGCCCTTTGTCACGAGGTAGGGCTCGAGCTCGGCGGGAACCTCGACGGCGAGGTGGGGTGCAGGCTCGGCGATGATGCCCGTCGCGTCGACGTGGCCCTGGACGAGATGCCCTCCGAGCCGCGCCCCGAGCACGGCGGACCGCTCCAAGTTGACGGCCTCGCCCTGCTGCAGGTGTCCGAGGTTGGTGCGCCCGAGCGTCTCGTCGAGCGCGTCGACCGCGAACGAATCGGCGTCGTGACCGACGACGGTCAAACAGCAGCCGTTGACGGCGATCGAGTCCCCGAGTGCCACGCCGGCAGTGACGACCTCGGCCGCGAACCGAAGGCGCGTCGTCGCGCCGCGCCGTGCGGCCGACAGGAGATGCCCCAGCTCCTCCACGATCCCGGTGAACATCAGACGAGCTCCGAAGTCTCCTGCTCATGACGAGCGCCGTGCCGTCTTGGGACGAGGTCGAGCCGGAGGTCCTCGCCAAGGCGCGTGATCGCCGCGATCCGGCCCCGCCACAGCCCCCCCATCGTCGCCGCCCCCGAGCCGTGGAACATCGCGACACCATCGTCGCCGCCGAAGAGGGCGGGCGCCAGGTAGAGCACGTAGCGGTCGACGAGGCCGGCGCGATGGAACGCGCCGGCGACCTTCGCCCCTCCTTCGACGAGGAGCTGGACGACGTCGCGCGCGCCGAGCTCCTCGAGCACCGATGCGAGGTCTCCGCTCATCGAGATCGCCGGCAGGACCGCAGCACCCGGCGGGATCGGGCCGAGCACGATCCGAAGCGGTGAGCGGCCGGGCGCGTCGCGCACGGTGAGGAGGGGGTTGTCGGCACGCACCGTCCCCGCACCGACGACGACGGCGTCGCTCTCGGCGCGTAGGCGGTGCGCGTCCTCCCGCGCCGCCTTCCCGGTGATCCACGCGCTCGTGCCGTCGGGCGCAGCTATCCGGCCGTCCACGGAGGCGGCGAGCTTGAGGACGACGAAAGGTCGGCCCGTCCGGCGGTGCGTCAGGTAGGGGTCGAGCTGTGCCTGCACCGCTTCGGCCCCGATGCCTGCCTCGACCTCGATCCCCGCGGCGCGAAGCGCTGCGACGCCGCGGCCGTCGACCCGCGGATCAGGGTCGAGGAGGGCGACGACGACGCGGCGCACCCCCGCCTCGATGAGGGCGTCGGCACACGGCGGGGTCCGGCCCTGATGGGCGCAGGGCTCGAGGGTGACGTAGGCCGTCGCGCCTCGCG
The DNA here is from genome assembly GCA_027306715.1 of Acidimicrobiaceae bacterium. GTDB lineage: Bacteria > Actinomycetota > Acidimicrobiia > Acidimicrobiales > Bog-793 > DAHUZG01. The sequence goes on along the minus strand of DAHUZG010000119.1, from coordinate 993 downwards.
CCGCCGCCCCGGCTCCGCGCAGCGCGACGGCCTCGGCGTGCGGACCGCCCGGCGGAGCGGTCGACCCCTCGAACACGCGTCCATCGCTGGCGACGAGGCGGCAGCCGACCCAGGGGTTCGGGGAGCTGTGCGCCCGGGCGCGCTGGCCGAGCTCGAGCGCTGCGCGCATGTGGACCTCGTCGTCCGCGCTCAGCACGGCGGCAGCATCAGCCGGTGCAGCCATCGGTCAGGCCACCGCCTCGTAGAGGGTGCTCCGCTGGCGAAGCGGGCGGCCGAGTGGGGCGACGATCTCTCTGAAGTCCTCCGCTCCGAGGCTCTGGCCGTGGCTGGCGCCGGCGGCGCGGCTGATGTTCTCCTCCATCAAGGTGCCGCCGAGGTCGTTGACGCCCGCCTGGAGCAGCTGGCGGACGCCGTCGATGCCGACCTTCACCCAGCTGGCCTGGACGTTGTCGATGAGGCCCCGGTAGGCGATGCGGCCGACGGCGTGCATCAGCAGAACCTCGCGAAACGTCGGGCCCCGGCGGGAGCGCCGCTGCAGGTACAGGGGGGAGGCCATGTGGACGAAGGGGAGCGGCCCGAATTCGGTGAAGCCGCCGGTGCGCCGCTGCAGCTCGCGGGTACGAACGAGGTGGCGGGCCCAGTGCAGCGGCCCCTCGACGCTGCCGTGCATGATCGTGACGTTCGAGCGGAGCCCGACGCCGTGCGCCGTCTCGTGAGCGAAGAGCCACTCCTCGGTGGTGATCTTGTCCGGGCAGATCTGTCGGCGGATCTCGTCGTCGAGGATCTCCGCGGCGGTCCCCGGCAGCGAGCGCAGCCCCGCGTCGAGGAGGCGGCGGAGGTAGTCGGCGAGCGGCTCACCGAGGCGGCGGGCGCCCTCGGTGACCTCGAGCGCGGTGAAGCCGTGGACGTGGATGCGCGGCGCGGCGTCGACGACCGCCTTGCAGACCTCGACGTAGTAGTCGCCGTCGAAGTCGGGATGGATGCCGCCCTGCA
>DAHUZG010000118.1 GCA_027306715.1 Acidimicrobiaceae bacterium | reverse complement strand
CGCCGGCGTGGCCGCCGGCGACGTGTCGATCCCGCCCGGGGCCGAAGGCCCCGAGTCGGCTCCGCCACGGGCGCGCCGGGGCGCCGGGGCGCGCCTTGTCAACGCCGGTGTGCTCTCGTTCCGCGTCCTCGAGGCGCTGTGGTCGGACAGGCGTGCCCGGATCGGTCTCGTCGCGCTCGGGCTGATCGTGTTCGTCGCCATCTTTGCCCCGCTCATCAGCCCCTACTCTCCGACGCAGGCCTTCGTCCCGAATCTGCCTCCCGGCGGCTCGCACCTGCTCGGCACGATGCCGCAAGGCCAGGACGTGCTCGCCGAGCTGCTCTACGGGACCCGCAACTCGCTGGTCATCGCCCTCGCCGTCGGGCTGCTGACGATCTTCCTCTCGACTGTCGTCGGCGTTCTCTCGGGGTATTTCGGCGGGCCGGTCGGCTCGATCGTCAACTTCGTCGCCAGCCTCGTCCTGCTGATCCCGGGGCTGCCCCTGATCATCGTGCTCGGCGCCTACATCACGACCCGCAACACCTGGGTGACGATCCTCCTCATCGTCGCCACCTCCTGGGCCTTCGCCTCGCGGGTGATCCGCGCCCAGGTGCTCTCGCTTCGCGAGCGCGACTACGTTCTCGGTGCGTACATGGCCGGGGACTCCCGCCTTCGCATCGCCTTTCGTGAGGTGCTGCCGAACATGATCTCGGTGGTCGTCTCGGCGTTCTGCATCATCGCCGCCGGCGCCGTGATCACCGCCGCCGGGCTGGCGTGCCTCGGCCTCAGCGATCCCTTCGCCGTCAGCTGGGGCAACATGCTGTACTGGGCACAGAACGGCGGTTCGCTGCCAGCGGGCCGCTGGGGCCAGATCGTGCCGCCCGGGCTCTGCATCGCCCTTCTCGCCTCGTCGTTCTCGCTCGTCAACTTCGGTGTCGACCTCGTCAGCAACCCGAAGCTCCGGGAGAGCTGACGGTGGCGCTGCTCGAGATCCGCGAGCTGTCCGTGCGCTACCGCACCGGCGCCTCCTCGATCGAGGCGGTGCGCGCCGTCTCGCTCGAGATCGAGCAGGGCGAGTTCGTCGGCGTCGTCGGCGAGTCCGGATGCGGCAAGTCGACCCTCGGGATGGCGGTGACCCGCCTCCTTCGCCCGCCGGCCGAGCTGGCGGGAGGCTCGATCGTCTTCGACGGCCGGGACCTGAGCCTGCTGAAGGGCGAGCGCCTGCGCCGCGCTCGCCACGGCGGTTTCGCCGTCGTGCTGCAGAGCGGCCTCAACGCCTTGAACCCTGTGCGCAAGGTCGAGGATCACTTCGTCCACGTCCTTCGGGCCCAGGCTCGGGTGCGGAAATCGGCCGTGCGCGAGCGCGCCGCCTCGTTGCTCGAGCGGGTCGGGCTCGAGGCGGAGGTGCTGTCGCAGTTCCCCTTCGAGCTCTCCGGGGGGATGCGCCAGCGCGTCGCCATCGCCCTCGTGCTCTCGCTCGAGCCGCGCCTCATCGTCTTCGACGAGCCGACCACCGCCCTCGACGTTCTCACCCAGCGCCGGGTCATCGACACCATCAAGCGGCTGCAGGACGACGTCGGGTTCGCCGCCGTGCTCATCAGCCACGACCTCGGGATGGTGCTCGAGACCGTCGAGCGAGTCGTCGTCATGTACGGCGGGCGGATCGTCGAGGACCGGGCGGCGGCGGCGCTCGTAAAGCGGCCGCTGCATCCCTACACGACGGCGCTGCTCGGCTGCTACGCCGACCCCCGGGCCGACGAGGTCGCCGTGCGGGGGATCCCCGGCTCGCCTCCCGATCTCGCCGAGAGCGACGACCGCTGCTGCTCTTTCACCCCGCGTTGCACGCTCTTTGAGGAGGTCTGCTCCCGGGCGCGGCCGCTGCTCGTCGGCGCCGAGCGCGACCGTGTCGCCTGCCACCTCGTCGACACGACGACGCGCGCCCCGCTGCCGGCGAGCGCGTCGGACATGGCGGTAGGCCAGTGAGCAGCGTCACCCCGGCAGCGCTGCTCAGCGTCGAGGACGTGACCAAGGTCTTCCGCGCCCGCACCTCGGCGGTCGCCCATACCACCGCCCTCGACCACGTGAGCTTCTCGATCCCCGAAGGTGGTGCGACCGGGCTCGTCGGCCAGAGCGGCAGTGGCAAGACGACGATGGCCCGGCTCATCACCGGCCTCGAGCGGCCGACGAGCGGCTCGATCCGCTTCGCCGGCGCAGGGGGCGAGGTCGCCGTGCAGGCGCTCAAGCACCGCGGCCTCCGCTCCTACCGCGCCAACGTTCAGATGGTCTTCCAGGACCCCTACTCGGCGCTCAACCCGCGGCACACCCTCCGCCTCTGCTTGTCGCGACCGCTCGTCAATTACCTCCACCTCTCCCCCGACGAGGTGACCGCAGAGAGCCGTCGCCTGCTCGAGCTGGTCGGCTTGACGCCAGTCACCCAGTTCGAGCGGAAGCTCCCCCATCAGCTCTCGGGCGGACAGCGCCAGCGCGTCGTGATCGCTCGCGCCCTGGCGCCCCGTCCGCGGCTGCTCATCGCCGACGAGCCGGTCTCGATGCTCGACGTCTCGATCCGCGCCGACATCCTGTCGCTTCTTGCCGACCTCCGCGTCGAGCTCGGGATCGCGCTGCTGTACATCACCCACGACCTGCTGAGCGCCCGCGTCGTCACCGACGACATCCTCGTCCTGCTGCACGGCGTCGTCGTCGAGCGTGGGCGGACCGCTGACGTGATGCGCTCGCCCCAGCACGAGTACACCCGCGAGCTGCTGGCTGCCTTGCCGGCGCCGATCTCCCCGCGGCCTCCGGCGCTCGGCGCTCCTCGCGCTGTCGCCGCGACAGCCGCCGACGGCAAGGCGGCGGCCGAGCAGTCCGCCGCCTCTGGGAAAGACCAGCACGATGTCGCTCCCACGGCGGGCTCGGGCGCCGCCCTCGACGCCGGGCAAGGAGCGCGATGACCCGGATCGACCTGCACTGCCACGTCTTTCCTCCGGCCTACGACGCCCAGCTGCCGGCCGGCGGCTTTCGCGGCCTCCCCGGCCCGAAGGAGCTGCTCTCGGACATGGACCGCTTCGAGATCGACGCCTCGGTCGTCTCGATGGGCGGGCCGGTGCACGGTGGGCGATCGCCGGCCGAGCTGTGCCGGCTCGTCAACGAGGGCTATGCCGAGCTCGTCGCCGAGCACCCGGCCCGCCTCGGCGCGCTGGCCAGCCTGCCGCTGCCCGACGTCGACGCAGCCCTGGCTGAGCTCGACTACGCGCTCGACACGCTCGGCCTCGACGGGGTGCTGCTGCTCTCCAACCACGAGGGCGTCTACCTCGGCGACGAGCGCCTCGAGCCGCTGTTCGCCGAGCTCGACCGGCGAGCCGCCTACTGCTTCGTGCACCCCGACTTCCCGCCCGACTGGCCCCTTCCCCAGCATCCGGGCCGCTGGTACGAGTTCCCCTTCGACACCACGCGGGCGATGGTCAACCTGGCGTTGAGCGGCGGTTTCGACCGCTTCCCGAACGTCAGGATGCAGTGGGCGCACCTCGGCGGGACGGTCCCGTACCTCGCGCGGCGGATCGACAACCAGTCGCGGCACATGCCCGATGCGGTCTCGAAGATGTCCTCGAGCATGCTCGAGTGCTTCTCGCGCCAGTACTACGACACCGGGCTCTCGGCCTACTACGGGACGGTGGCGGCGACGCTCGGGATCACGAGCCTCTCCCACGTCGTCTTCGGCACCGACTGGCCGTGGTACGAGCGGCCGGAGCACGGCAGCGACCCGGAGCCCGAGCTCTCGGTCCTCGGTCCCGACCGCGCCCAGGTCGACTCGCTCAACGCCGCCAGCCTTGTCCCGGCGCTCGCTGCCCGGATGTCGGCGGCCCGGAGGTGACGCCCACGATGCCCAAGCTCAAGCTGATCGCCCTCGAGGAGGGCTACCTGCCGCCCGGGCTCGGCCTGCCGCCGCGGCTCGGCTCGGAACGCCTGCGCTTCTTGAACGAGCGGATGCGCGACATCGAGGAGCACCGCCTCCCGGACATGGACCGGACCGGAGTCGACGTCCACGTCCTCTCGACCGGTCCCGGGTTGCAGCGCGAGCCCGAGGCCGCCGTCGCCCTC
>DAHUZG010000111.1 GCA_027306715.1 Acidimicrobiaceae bacterium | reverse complement strand
GCTCGCTCAGCCAGCGGGCGAGCCCGCCGGGGCCGGAGAGGTGAGCGCCCGTGCCGAGTGCCGCGGCGACCGCCTCCCGGCCGACGAGAGCAACCCGGCGGCTCGACGAGAGGACCTCGGCGAGGCGGCCGGCGAACGCCGTCACGGCCGGTGGCGGCGTCGTGCCGGCCGGCACGAGAGCCACGGTGCGCAGCTCCGGGGATGTCGCCGACGCGGTCGAGGAGGTTGCTGCCACCCGGCGTGCCAACGTCGCCAGCATCGATCGGACGGCGACGGGCTCGGTGAGGAGCTGGCTCTCCATCGCCTCGGCATCGAGGCGGTAGAGCTCGCAGTCGCGCAGCGCCACCACCGTCGCCGAGCGGCCGTCCCCGGTGAGCAGCGACAGCTCGCCGACGATCTCTCCCGCCTCCAGCTCGCTCACCCGGCGCTGCCGGCCCGGCTCCCCGACGAGCACGCCCACGCGGCCGCTGACAACGACGTAGAGGCTGTCTCCGGGATCACCGGCGTGAAACAGCACCTCGCCCGCCTCGAGCTCGATCCGGGTGAAGCTGCGCTCGAGCGCCAGCATGGCCTGCGAGCGGTCGCTGCCGCCCTTCGTCGCCGGCGCCCCCCACCTCGTCGGGCGGCGCACCGGCGCCCGAGCTGCCGCCTCGGCGGCCCGCTCGCCGAAGCGGGCGGTGAAGGCCGCTTCGACCTCGGGGTCGTCGAGCCCGAGAGCCGCGGCGAGGCCGGGCGTCTCCTCGGCCGGAAGCCCGTAGTGGTCGAGGACTCGGCGCAGCAACACGGCGCGTGCGACGGGTTCGGTGGGCACGAGCGGCTGCCACGAGCCGCGGGCGAGGTCGAGGTCGTGGGCGCTCAAGGGGGCTGGCGCCCCGCCGCCGACGGCTGGGTCTGCAGAGGTGAGCGAGGCAAGGGCTCGGTCGATCCCCCCGAGCACCGCGCGCGTGCGCCATTCGATCGCCCCGAGCAAGCCGTCGACGGCCAAGGCGACGCTGCCCTCGCCCGCATCGAGCGGGCCTTGTGGAGGAGTCACGTTCTGATCGCGCTGGCGGGGGATCGGTGCTGCAAAGATCACCAAGGTAAGAGGAGGCCGTCAGTATAGGGCTCCTCGTGCAGGCATTGGCGTCTCGGCGAGGCAAGGGTACGGTGGGAGATCCAAGTGCGCGCTCGTGTCCGCTCGTCGATCCCCAACGCGCTGACCTTCAGCGGGCTGATCCTCGGCTCCGAGGCAATCTTCTCCGCCCTCGACAAGGAGCCCTTGGCGTCCGCCTACCTCATCGGGCTGGCGACGATCATCGACACCTTCGACGGCGCGGCGGCGCGGTTGCTTCGCGCCTACAGCAGCTTCGGGCAGCAGCTCGACTCGCTGGTCGACGCGGTCACGGTCGGAGTCGCCCCTGCGGTGCTGATGTACACGGCCTATTTCCGCACCTGGCACGCCTTGGGCGTCGTCGTGGCGATGTCTTGGACGGTCGCCGTCGTGGCCCGGCTTGCCCGCTTCAACGCCGCGCCACAGCACGGGAACTACTTCACCGGCCTTCCTTCGCCGCCGGCGGCGAACATCTTGAGCGGGACCGTTCCCCTCACCTCCACGGTCTGGCATCGCCTCGCCGACCCGTG
>DAHUZG010000108.1 GCA_027306715.1 Acidimicrobiaceae bacterium | reverse complement strand
GCATCGCCGGCGAGGTAGATGCGCCCGCGCGAGCAACGGTCGGCGACAAGAGCGTGCGCCTGCCAGGGGTCGAGGCCGAGGATCTCGAACTCGACCGGCGCCCCGATCGCCTCCTCGACGAGCCGGCGCGGGTCGGCGTCGCGCTGGCGAAGCGCCGTCGCCCCGATCCACCACAGGTCGCGCCCGTCGAGCGGACCCATGTAGCCGGAGGTGTCCGGGTTGACGAGCCAGTAGTGGAGCGCCGGACCGTGCGGGTGCAGCCGGTCGAGGCCCGGTGCGCGAAAGACGATCGCCATGTTCTGGGTGAGCGAGCCTGCGCCCTCCATCCGGCCGCCGATCAGCTCGCGGACGCGGCTGCGGCCACCGTCGCAACCGACGAGGTAGGAGGCCTCGATCGTGGTCCCGCCGCTCTCGACGCGCACGCCGTCGGGCAGCTCCTCGAGCTCGGTGAGGCGCGCCGGGCTGAGGCGGGTCGCCAGCGGGCTGGCGTCGACGGCCTCGCGCAGCACGTCCTCGACGAGGAACTGCGGGATCTGCTGCGCAGGCTCGGGAAACTCCCGGCGGCGCCCGTCGCTCGTGCAGAAGGCGTCGCTGAACCGGGTGATCAGCCAACCGGTGAGGCGGGTGACGAAGAGGATGTCGGTCGAGTAGGCCGCCGACAGCGGGGCGACCTCGCGGACCCGGGCGGCGAGACCCCAGCGACGCATGTGCTCCATCGAGCGGACGTTGGTGAGCTTGGCGCGCGGGGTGGCGCGGCGGTCCTCCCCGGAGTCGAGGAGCACGACACGCACCCCGCGCGAGACGAGCTCGACGGCAAGGGCAAGCCCGTCCGGTCCGGCGCCGGCGACGAGGACGTCGCAATCGAGCCGCCTCGCGGCGCCGGCGGCCGTCACTGCTTGCCGCCGAGCGGCGCCAGCACGAGGTCGTTCTCGACCGAGTACCAGTCCCGGTCCACCCCGGGCGGCGTCGCCGGGTCGTCGGGGCCGTGGCGGACGAAGCGGCGCAAGAGCGACGGCTTGACGGCGAACACGGCGTCGGAGTCGAGGTACTCGCTGTCCTCGTCGAAGATGTGGGTGGCGACGCTGTGGTAGCCGGGGGCACGGGCGATGAGGTGGAGGTGCGCCGGTCGCCACGGATGGCGCCCGGTCGCCGCCAGCATCCTGCCGACCGGACCGTCGCTCGGGATCGTGTACGGCACCGGCCGCACAGCGAGGAAGGCGTAGCTGCCGTCCTCGCGCAGTGTGAACCGCCCGCGCAGGTGGGTCTCGGGCGCCTCGGGGTCCTGTACCGCGTAGAGCCGGTTGGCCCCGTTCTGCCAGACGTCGAGCTCAGCGCCGGCGACCGGCTCGCCGTCGAGATCGGTCACCTTCCCGTGCACCCAGGCCGGGTCGCCCGCCTTGTCCCGCGCCTCGGCTGCGACGAGGTCGGCGCCGTACTCGCGATACGGCGAGCCCTTGACGTAGAACGGCCCGAGGACGGTCGACTCTGTGGCGCCGCCGGGCAGCCGGTGCTCGAGCGCGTCGACGAGCATCGAGAGACCGAGCGAGTCCGACCAGAGGATGAACTCCTGGCGCTTGTCACCGCTGATCGCCCCCGACTCGTTGAGCACGGCGATCGCCTCCGCCCACTCCTCGTGGGTGAGCCCCACCTCGACGGCGAAGGCGTGCAGGTGCGTGACGAGCGCCTGCATCAGCTGGCGAAGCCGGGGCGGAGCCTGCTCGAAGCTGGCGATCACGCGCTCCGTCAGCTCTTCGTGGGTCATCGGGCGCGTGCGTTCCATCGACTGTTTCCCTCCCCTGTCCCGCTGCGCTCAGGCGGTGCGGGTCCGCCGGCGCCCGTCGCCGCGGCCGGATGGCGTCGCCTCCGGCTCGCGGGCGGCGTCGACGAGCGCCCCGAGCGCAGGCCCGTAGCGCGCTTCGAGCACCGCGCCGAAATCCTCGGAGATGAGCTGGACGTAGATGTCGTGGCGGACGTAGCCCTTGATCGCAGCGGCGAGCAGCGGATCCTCGGCGGCCATCGCCTCCCAGTCGTTGCCGGCGGGGGCCAACGCCCACAGCACCCGCCAGCCGTCGACGACGATCGCCAGGTGGCGTGCCTGGTGGTGGCGGTAGACGACGCCCTC
>DAHUZG010000104.1 GCA_027306715.1 Acidimicrobiaceae bacterium | reverse complement strand
GGCCTCAATCAGCCGCCCTCTGCGCCCGCGGCGGACGACGCGGCGGCTGCGGACAAAGCGAGCAGCTGCTCTCGGGCACGCGCCACCCGGGAGCGGATGGTGCCGACCGGGCACTCGCAGATCTCGGCCGCCTCGGCGTAGGAGAGCCCGATCAGCTGGGTGAGCACGATCGCCACGCGCCGCTCCGGGTCGAGCCGCTCGAGCAGCTGCGAAGGCTCGGCGGCGAGCTCGGGCGGCGAGGGCGGTGGCGGCAGCGGGACGTGGCGGTCGAGGTCGGCGAGCCGCCGCCGGCGGCGGCTGATCCGCTCGGCAGTGCGGCGGGCGATGACGAACAGCCAGGTGCGCGCCGACGCCTCGGCGCGGTACGAGCGCAGCGACCGCCAGGCGGCGAGATAGGTCTCCTGGGTGGCGTCGTCGGCGTCGGCGCGACCGACGACGTGGAGGCAGAACCGCCAGATCTCGGGCTGGGTGCGGCGCACGAAGCGCTCGAGCGCCTCGCCGTCGCCGGACCGGGCTGCCAGCAGCAGATCGGTCAGCTCGTCCACTGCGCCACAGCGAGGAATGTACCGGCGCGCCGCTGCACGGGGGCGGCGGGCGGGCGACGGGCGGCCGGGCGGTGGGCGGCGGGCGGGAACTCCCGGGCCTCCGGCGCGCACTATCTCTGTCGTCTTCTGTCGTCGTGGTCGCCGCATTCTGGCGACCGCACCAGCACGGAGGTACCGAGGTCGATGGTCGGGATGGGATCGGGTCTCCGCGTCTCCAACCCGACGCTGGCATCGGCGTTCGCGGCCGCGCTGCTGCACCAGGGAGTGGTGCTGCTCGCCGTCCTTGTCGTGCTGGCTCTCGCCTGGAACCTGCTGCGCGCCCGCCAGCTGCGCCAGGCGGCCGGGGGCGGGGGCGGGGGCGCCAGGCTCGGGGCCGGGGCCGGCCCAGAGCCCGCCGCGCGGCGCCTGCTGCGAATCGCATTCGGCTTGCTCTGGGTGTTCGACGGGATCCTCCAGGGCCAGGTGGCGATGCCCCTGGGGCTTCCCTCGCAGGTCGTCCAGCCGGCGGTGGCGGGCTCGCCGAGCTGGGTGCACCGCCTCGTCATGGGCGCCGCCGGAGTCTGGAGCCACCACCCCGTCACCGCCGCCGCGGCGGCGGTGTGGATCCAGGTCGGGATCGGCCTGTTCCTCCTCGTCGCTCCCCGCGGCTCCTGGTCCCGGCTGGCCGGCGCGGCGAGCCTTGCCTGGGGCTTGTGCGTCTGGGTGCTCGGCGAAGCCTTCGGCCAGCTCTTCGCGCCAGGCGCGAGCTGGATGTTCGGAGCCCCGGGGGCAGCTTTGCTGTACTGCCTGGCAGGCGCGCTGATCGTCCTTCCGGAGCGCCTCTTCGCCGGCCCGGCGCTCGGCCGGCGGCTGCTCAGGGCACTGGGCGCCTTCTTCCTCGGGATGGCCGTGCTGCAGGCCTGGCCGGGGCGCGGCTTCTGGGAAGGTCGCATCCACGGCCGGCCGGGCGGGGCGCTTTACAAGATGGTCAGCCAGATGGCGGCCACGCCGCAGCCGGGCTTCATCTCCGGAACCGTTCGCGCCTTCGGCCGCTTGGACGCCGCCCACGGGTTCGCCGTCAACCTCGCCGTCGTCGTCTCGCTGGCGCTGATCGGCGCCCTGCTCGTGCCCGCCAGGCCGCGAGCGGCTCGCGCCGGCGTCGCCGCCGCTGCCGTGATGTGCCTCGCCGATTGGGTCCTTGTCCAGGACTTCGGGTTCTTCGGCGGTGTGGGCACGGACCCCAACAGCATGGTCCCGACGCTGCTCGTGCTCGCCGCCGGTCACGTCGCGCTGACCCGGTCCCCGGCGCCCGGCGCCGCCACGGAGCTGGCGAGCCTGCCGCGACGCGACCTCGCCGGAGCGCTGCGCCGGGCCCGGATGCGCCTCAGCGCCGACCCGGCCTACGCCTTGCGCTCGCTCGCCGCCCTCGGGGCCGTGGCGATCGCCCTCCTCGGCGCCGTGCCGTTGCTGCTCGCCTCGACCAATCCTGTAGCCGACCCGATCCTCACCGTCGCCGTCGACGGGACCCCCGACGCCTTGCAGCCGGCGGTGCCGGCGCCGCCGTTCCGCCTCACCGACCAGCACGGCCGGGTGGTCACCCTCGCCTCGCTGCACGGCCGGGCGCTCGTCGTCAGCTTCCTCGACCCGGTCTGCACGAGCGACTGCCCGGTCATCGCGCAGGAGCTGAAGCAGGCCGACGAGATGCTCGGCCCGTCGGCCCGCTCGGTCGAGATGGTGGCGATCGTCGCCAATCCGCTCTACCGTTCGACAGCGGTGACCGACGCATTCGACCGCAGCGAGGGACTCGACTCCCTGCCGAACTGGCTCTTCTTGAGCGGGTCGCGCCAGGCCCTCACCCGCACCTGGAGCGAGTACGGCATCGAGGTCAGCGTGGCGCCGGGAGGAGCGATGGTCGCCCACAGCGAGCAGGCCTATGTCATCGACCCGCAGGGCGGGGAGCGCTACGTGCTCGACACGGCGACGGGCAGCCAGGACAGCGCATCGATGTCCTCGTTCGCCGGAGTGGTGGCGAGCGAGGTGCGAAGCGTGCTGGCCGCGCCGTGAGCCTCCGGCGCAGGACCGGCAGCTGGCGAGGTCCCGCCGCAGCGGGCTCGCTCTGTGCCGGGGCCGTGCTTGCCGTCTCGGCGCTGGCGGGGGGGGCGGCTTCGGCGGCTGCCCGGACTGCGCCGACTCCTTTCCTCGCCGTCCCGCTCGCCAGCACGAGCGCGGGGACAGGAGCGCCCGCCGGGGCGGGAGCGGCCTGGGCGGACGTGCCGATGGGCAACCTCTCCCAGCCGCTCGACACCTTCTGGCAGCTCTTCGTCCTCAAAGCCGGCGGGCGCTGGTTGCTCGTCACCCCGCCGGGGGTGGCCGACAACGGTGGCCTCGTCGCCTCCGGCCTCGACACGACGTCGCTGCTCGTCGGCTTCGAGCCGAGCGGGAACCTCGCCTTCTCGCCGATCGCCTCGAGCACCGACTCCGGGCTGAGCTGGACACCGGGGGTGATCGAGAGCCCGCTCGCCGCCCTCCCCGACGCCATCGCCACCTCGGGCACCGGCTCGGGGCGCGCCGTCGCGCTGAGCCGTCAGGCCGGCGGGACCGTGCTCGTCGAGCGGGGCAGCCTCTCGAGCTGGTCACGGCTCGCGAGCCGGGCGGCGATCGGCGGCGCGGCCGCCGGGCGGCGGTGCTCGCCGGTGCGGCTGACCGCCGTCGCTCTGAGCGCGGCGGCCGCGCCCCTCGTCGGCGCCGCCTGCGACCGGCCCGGCGCCGTCGGCATCGTCTCCGAGA
>DAHUZG010000099.1 GCA_027306715.1 Acidimicrobiaceae bacterium | reverse complement strand
CCTCGCCGCCGCCCGACATCGGGCGAGGGCCAGTTCGGGGACGACCAGCGCAGCGGCGATGATCGGCGGGGACGGCGAGAGCGGGACGGCGACGCCCCGGGACGGAGCGACCGCCCGTACCGCGCCGACCGCCCGTACCGCAGCGACCGACCGGCGCGCGGCGAAGCCGCAGGACGGAGCGACCGCCCATACCGCGCCGATCGGCCGGTCTCGGGCGGTCGACCGGTGCAGCCGGGGCGTTCGGCGTTCGGCGGGCGTTCGGCGTTCGGCGGGCGCCCGGGAGGGGGCACAGCCGGGGAACGGGCTCAGCGCACGTCGCGCGAGGAGCGCCCGGCGGCGGGGGAGCGCCCGGCCCGGGGCGAGGGCGCATCGCGGGGCGGCCGCCACGAAGGAGCCGATCGCCCGGCCTTTGGCCGACGTCCCGGCCCTAGTGAACCTGCCGGAGCCGGCGAGCGGAGCGGCAGCCGCCCGGTGCGCCAGGCCCGTCCGCGCGAGGAGCCGGCGGCCCCACGATTCGAGCGGCGACGCCGCGAGCCGACGCCGGTGTCGGACTTCCGGCGTGCCGGCGAGGCCGGATGGGGCGGTGTCGCACGGCGAGGCGCGGTCGGCGTCCGCTCGGGGGGTGCCGCTGTTCGGGGGACCGAGCGGCCCGGCCCTCGGCGAAGCCCGCGAACGAGCGAGGCGCGAGGTCGCCAGCCTGCGGCAGCCCGCGAGCCGGCGAACGAGCGTCCGGCGGGCGCCCGCTACCGGGTCACGGCGAGCGGGGCGGCACGGGGCGGCTCGGAGCCCGCCCCGGAGGCGGACAAGCCGAGGAGCCGGACCCGCAAGCGGCTTCCTTCGCCGGTCGCCGTCGAGCTGGCGGCAGCGGGCAGCGCCCGCGAGGTGGCGCGTCTCGAGCGACGGCTGGCGGAAGCGTCCCGCTCCTACGAGCACGACCGCTACGGCGAGGCGCTCCCGGTGCTGCGCGAGCTGGCGCGAAGCGCCCCGGCGGTGGCTGCGGTTCGGGAGCTGCTCGGCCTCACCTTCTACCGCCTCGGACGCTGGAAGGAGGCGGTGCGGGAGCTGCGGGCGTTCTCCGAGCTGACAGGGTCGGTCGAGCAGCATCCGGTGATCGCCGATTCCGAGCGTGCTCTCGGGCGCCACGAGCGCGTCGAGGAGCTCTGGCGCGAGCTACGCCAGGCGGGCGCCGGCAGCGACGTGCTCGCCGAGGGTCGCCTCGTGATGGCGGGATCGCTCGCCGACCAGGGACGCATCCAGGAGGCGATCGAGCTCCTGCGCAAGGCGGTGGCTGGCAAGGAGGTGAGAAAGCCGCTCGATCGCCACATCCGCCAGTGGTATGCGCTCGGCGACCTGTACGAGCGAGGCGGCGACCTGCCAGAGGCCCGCGAATGGTTCCGCAAGGTGGTGGCGGCAGATCCCGAGCTGGCGGACGCCCCGGAGCGGCTGGCCTCACTGCGCTGAGGCGAGCCGCAGGGCCGCCTCGTGCCGTCGGCCGGATCACTCCATCGCCACCGCCAGCGCGTGCTCGGCGCGGGCGATCGGCCAGTCGTACTCGATCGCGTCAAGCGGCGGCAGCTGCTGGTTGGCGCGCCAGGCGTCGCAGCTTGTTGCCCACCGCCGGTGCCAGACGGCTTGCCAGTACATCAAGGCGGAGAGCTCCGTTTGGGGGAGGACGGGATAGCGGCGGCAGAGAGCGAGCAGGACGCCGATCGCCGCCGCGGCGTCGGCGGCCGCG
>DAHUZG010000097.1 GCA_027306715.1 Acidimicrobiaceae bacterium | reverse complement strand
CCCAGGGCAGCTTGCACCTCAACCTCTGCTTCGTGCCGCTCTTCCCCCTGCTCGTCGTCGCCGTCGACAACCTCGTGAGCGGCCGCCACAGCCGTCGCCGGGACGGGCTCGTGCTCGGAGGCCTTGCCACCGCTCAGTACTTCATCTCCTCTGAGCTGCTCGCCGACCTCGCCGTGCTCGTCCTTCTCGCCGTGGTCGTGCTGGCGCTGCGCTTCCCCCGCACGGCACGCCGGCGGGCGGGCGGCGTCGCCCTCGGGCTGTGCTGGGCGCTGCTGCCCTTCGTCGTCCTCGCCGGCTACCCGATCTTCTTCGGGCTCGTCGGGCCCGAGCACTACGTCGCCAGCTGGCAGGTGACGAACGGCAACGAGACGATCCGCAGCGACCTTCTCAGCCCCCTCGTGCCGACACCTGCCGAGCTGCTCGCCCCGTCGAGCTCGGCGAGCCAGGCGGCGGTATGGGTGGGTGGCGTCGGCGAGAACGGGGGCTACCTCGGCATCCCTCTCATCGCCTGCTGGGCGGCTGCCTTCGCCTGGGCGCTCTGGAGCACGACGAGGCGTTCGGGCAGAGCCGCCTCTGCCGCCGGCCGTGCCCTGCTCTTCGGGGTGCTGGCTCTCGCCGCCTTCGTCCTCTCGCTCGGCCCGACGCTGCAGGTGCACGGCGTCGGCACCGGGGTGAGGCTCCCGTTCGCGCTGTTCGCGCACGTGCCTCTCCTCCAGGTGGCCGTGTCGGCCCGCTTCTCGTTGTTCGTCGCCCTCGGGGTGGTGCTCACGGTGGCGCCGGCGCTCGACGCCGCCTGGGCGCGTGGCGCCGCACGCGGTGCTGTGAGGTCGGCGCCGATCAGCTCGGAGAGGTGCTCGTCTGCTGCCGGACGCCTCACCCTCGTCGCCCTCGGGCTGGTGGTCGTTCTCGCCCTCCTTCCCCTCCTGCCGGCGCGGTCGTTGCCCTCGGCGGCGGTCGGCGTTCCCGCCTATTTCACCTCGGCGGCGGTGCGGGCGATCCCCTCGGGCTCGAACGTGCTCGTCTATCCCTATCCCTACGAGCAGGACGACTTCTCGATGGTCTGGCAGGCCGAGAGCGGCTTCAGGTTCCGCCTGCTCGGCGGCTACGTCCTCACCGCGCTCCAGGCCCACCCGCCCGCAGGCGCAGGTCAGGGGGGCGGCGACGTGCCGCCCACCCTCGACCCACCCATCGTCCAGATCCTCTTCTACTCCGCCAACGGCAGCGCCGATGCTTCTGGCATCCACGTCGTCCTGGCCCCGTGGGCGACCGAGCAGATCGAGCAGTTCGTGAGGAAGTTCCGAGTCGGCACGATCATCGAGGATCCGGCCGCCTACCCGGCGCCGGCGGCCCCCGGCTCGGCGGTGCGCTCGGAGATCGGCTACGGCCCCGATTACCACCCCGGCGCCGTGACCCGGATCTTCCGGGCCATGTACGGCCAACCGGTGACGGACGGTCCGCTGCGCATCTGGTATCGCGCCGACGTGCGCCCGGTTGCCGCCGCCTGGCGCTAGAGATGGGCAACGGCGCAGCGGGCCCGGGGAGGCCGTCCGCCGGCGCATCGCCCGAGGCGCCGGCCGAGC
>DAHUZG010000095.1 GCA_027306715.1 Acidimicrobiaceae bacterium | reverse complement strand
ATCCGCTCGCCGCACAAGTACAAGGACTCCCGCGAGCACTTCGAGATGCGCATCCACAAGCGGCTGGTCGACATCGTCGAGCACAGCCCGAAGACGGTGGACTCGCTGCAGCGCCTCGACCTGCCTGCCGGCGTCGACATCGAGATCAAGATCCAGAACGCCTGAGGCCTCCGCCCGGCCACGGCGGCCGCGTCCCGGCGCCACGAGCATGATCGTCAGGGCCGCTCCGGCGGCCCTGACGCGCGAGCGGCCGGCCGGACGGACCTCCCGATGGACCTCGCCGGTGGCGGTGCTATCATCTCAGTGCTCTGCGAGGACCGAGGTCTGAATCTCGCAGGATCAGACGACGTCCGGGCGTGCCCGGGAGGCGACTCCCGGGGACCACCCGGCAAGACCGGCGAGCGCTCCGCTCGGGCATGCCCGGGCGGAGCGTGCGCGTGAGTTCGGGTGTGCAGCCTTTGGGCCTGCCTGTCGCCGTTCGCGGCGGCGTGGTGTGCCGGCGCTGCGTGCGACGCGGGAACGAGAAGACGGGAACGGGATGGCGAGCAAGGCGATCGTCGGCGAGAAGATAGGGATGACCCAGATCTTCGACGCGGACAACCGGGCGGTACCGGTGACGGTGGTCAAGGTCACCCCCGTGCGCGTCGTCCAGGTGAAGACCACCGAGCGCGAGGGTTACGCCGCGCTGCAGGTGACCTACGGCGTGCGGCGGCCGTCGACGCTCACCAAGCCCGAGGCCGGGCACTTCTCCCGGGCAGGCGTCGACCCCGGTCGCCGCCTCGTCGAGCTGCGCCTCGACGACGCCAGCAGCTACAGCGTCGGCCAGGAGATCGACGCCGGAGTGCTCGAGGCGGGCCAGAAGGTCGACGTCACGGCGCTCTCCAAGGGCAAAGGCTTCGCCGGCGGCATCGAGCGGCACAACTTCAAAGGCCAGGGTGCCGCCCACGGCAACCACAAGAAGCACCGGGCGCCCGGCTCGATCGGCGCCTGCGCCACCCCGGCGAGGGTCTTCCGCGGCACGCGGATGGCGGGCCACCTCGGCCATCAGCAGGTGACGACGCTCACCCTCGAGGTCGTCTCGGCCGACGCCGAGCGCCAGATCGTGCTCGTCAAGGGCGCCGTGCCCGGACCGCGCGGCGGCCTCGTCGTCATCCGCGACGCGGTGAAAGGCGGTGCCCGATGAGTGTCGTGGCGCCCGAGACCGGCCAGTACGCCGGTCGCCGGGAGCTCCGGCTCGGTGACGCCGTCGTCGTCGAGCGGCGCAATCCCGGAGCTGACGTGCTCGGGCGTGTCGCTCTCGACCGGGAGTGGTTCTCGGTCCCGGTCAACGTGCCGCTGCTGCACCAGGTGGTGACCGCTCAGCTGGCGGCCCGCCGGGCCGGCACCCAGAGCACCCGCACCCGCGCCGAGGTGCGCGGCGGCTCGAGCAAGCCGTACCGCCAGAAGGGCACCGGGAACGCCCGCCAGGGCTCGATCCGTGCGCCGCATTACGCCGGCGGCGGCGTCGCCCTCGGGCCGAAGCCGCGCAGCTACGCCCAGAAGACGCCGCAGAAGATGATCCGCCAGGCGCTGCGCTGCGCCCTCTCCGACCGTGCCCGCTCCGGCCGGGTCGTGCTCGTCGACGCCTGGAGCTTCGAGGTGCCCCGGACGCGCGACGCCGCAGCCGCGCTCTCGGCGCTCGATCTCGCCGGGCACGTGCTCGTCGTGCTCGGGCGTGAGGAGGAGGTGGCCGCTCGCTCGTTCGCCAATCTTCCCCACGTCGCCACCGTGCCGCTCGACCAGCTCACCGCCTATGACGTGTTGAGCGCCGACATGGTCGTCTTCCACGACGGCACGCTGCCGGGCGAGAGCGCCGACGCCGGCGACGCCGAGCCGGTCGCTCGCCCGCACGCGCCGGCGCCGCGGCCGGCACCCGCGGCCGGCTCCTCGCGCCGTTTGCGGGCGGCCGCCGAGGTCGAGCCGGCAGAGGTGATCGAGGACGACGACACCTTTGACGAGGATCGGGCTGTTGACGGCCCCGTTGACGACGCCGGCGCCGACGAGAGCGACGCCGAGGCCGTCGCTGGCGAGGATCCCGCCTCCGCCGAGGCTGCGGACGAGGACGAGGCTGCGGACGAGGACGAGGACGAGGAGGCCTGATGGCGCACGGGCGGACGGTCCTCTTGCGACCGGTGATCTCGGAGAAGTCGTACTCGATGATGGAGAACGGGACCTACGTCTTCGTCGTCGACCCGCACGCCTCGAAGGTCGAGATCCGTCAGGCGGTCGAGCAGTCCTTCGGCGTGAGGGTGGCGAACATCAACACCTTGAACCGGAAGGGCAAGCGCAAGCGCAACCGGCGCGCCGCCACCTTCGGCAAGCGCCCTGACCAGAAGCGTGCGATCGTCCGCCTCGCCGGCGACGACCGCATCGAGCTGTTCGAGAGCTGAGGTAGGCGATGGCGATCCGCAAGCGCAGGCCGACGAGTGCCGGGCGCCGCTTCCAGTCGAGCTCGGACTTCTCCGAGATCACCAAGTCGACACCTGAGCGCAGCCTCGTCGTCCCGCTCCCGAGCTCGGGCGGCCGGAACAGCTACGGGCGCAAGACCGCCCGCCACCGCGGCGGCGGCCACAAGCGCCAGTACCGCATCATCGATTTCTGGCGGGTCAAGGACGGCATCCCCGCCAAGGTGGCGGCGATCGAGTACGACCCCAACCGCAACGCCCGCATCGCGCTCTTGCATTACGCCGACGGCGAGAAGGCGTACATCCTCGCCGCCAAGGGCCTGCAGGTCGGCGACCGGCTCCAGTCCGGGCAGGGAGCCGAGATCCGGGTGGGCAATGCGCTCCCGCTGCGCTACATCCCCGTCGGCTCGGTAGTCCACAACGTCGAGCTGCGTCCCGGCGGCGGCGGCAAGATGGCGCGCGGTGCCGGGATGAGCATCCAGCTCGTCGCCAAGGAGGGCGTCTACGCCACCTTGCGGCTCCCCTCGACAGAGATGCGGCGGGTCTCGATCGACTGCCGAGCCACCCTCGGTGAGGTCGGCAACGCCGAGGCCGAGCTGATCTCGGTCGGCAAGGCGGGGCGCAACCGCTGGAAGGGCGTCCGCCCGCAGACCCGTGGCGTGGCGATGAACCCTGTCGACCACCCCCTCGGCGGTGGCGAGGGCAAGACCTCCGGCGGCCGGCACCCGGTCTCGCCGTGGGGCAAGCCCGAAGGCCGGACCCGCCCCCGCCACAAGCAGTCCGACCAGCTGATCGTCCGCCGGCGCCGCACACGCGGCGCGCGGCGCTGAGCCGGAGAGGTAGCCGGTGCCACGCAGCTTGAAGAAGGGTCCCTTCGTCGACGACCACCTGTTGAAGAAAGTCGACGACCTCAACGCCCGCAACGAGAAGAAGGTGATCCGTACCTGGTCGCGGCGCTCGACGATCATCCCCGAGATGGTCGGCCACACGATCGCCGTCCACGACGGGCGCAAGCACGTCCCCGTCTACCTGACGGAGTCGATGGTCGGGCACAAGCTCGGCGAGTTCGCGCCGACGCGCACCTTCCGCTTCCACGCCGGCCAGGAGCGGGGAGCGAGGCGCTGAGATGCCGGGAGCTGTGACATGGCTGTGAAGACCAACGAGCGCCCGGGCACCCGCGCCGTGCTGCGGCACGCCCACGTCTCGAGCTACAAGGTCCGGGAGGTGCTCGAGCTCGTCCGCGACCAGAGCTACGCCCGCGCCGTCGAGCTGCTCGACCACACCGACCGCGGGGCGGCGCCGGTGGTCGCCAAGCTGCTCCGCTCGGCGGCGGCCAACGCCGAGCACAACGAGGGGCTCGACCCCGCGGAGCTCTACGTCTCGACGGCCTACGCCGACGAGGGGACGACCATGAAGCGCTGGCGGCCGCGTGCGCGCGGTCGGGCGACACGAATCCGCAAGCGGACCTGCCACATCACCGTCATCCTCTCGCGGATGCCCGACGAGCGGATCATCCGGGTGCGCGCCCGCGCCCAAGCCGAGGCCGCCGACCGGCGGGCCCGGCGCGTCGCCGCCGCCCGGCGGCGCTCGCGCCGCGGTGACGAGGAGCCCGAGGAGACCGCCGTTCTCGCCACCGGTGCCGACGGCGCCGCCGAGGCCGAGG
>DAHUZG010000090.1 GCA_027306715.1 Acidimicrobiaceae bacterium | reverse complement strand
GAGGGGCTCGGTGTCGCCAAGAGCGCGGTGACCAAGACCGTCGACCGCCTGGAGAAGCGCGGGCTTCTCGTCCGCGAGCGCGACCCGGGCGACCGTCGGACCGTCTATGGCGCCCTCAGCCCCGAAGGCCACGAGGTCTTTGCCGCCGCCCGGCCGGCCTTCGTCGAGGCGGTCGAGCGGCACTTCTCCGGGCAGGTCGACGGCGCCACGCTCCGCCAGCTCCTCGACCTGCCAGCACTCGTCGCACAGCCAGCGACCGGATCGGACCGGGGACCGAGATGACCTGGCAGGCCCGACGGCCAGCGTCATGCGCGTCGCCGTGTGGGCGGCGGCACGAGCCATAAGCGCAACTTTGGACGTGCTCAGGCAATCTGCACTTCCGGCATGGCTGAGCCGGGCGGACAGTGGACACCTCAAGGAGGTGCTCGGTGCCCGTCCCCATCGCGATCGAGATCCCCACGAGCCAGACGCCGGGCCGGGAAGGCATGGCCTTCTCCCGGGCGAGGGCGCTGCCTGGCGTGCTCCGGGGACTGGCCCCCGGGGTCCTCGCCGCCGCAGCCATCGCCGCCGCCGCCACAGCGCTCGGCGGCCTCGCCCCGACGGTGGGCGCTCCGGTTATCGCCATCGTCTCGGGGATCGCCGTCTCGCTCGTCCGGCGCCCCTCGGCTCGCCTGGTACCTGGCATCGCCTTCACCTCGAAAAAGGTGCTCCAGGGCTCGATCGTGGTGCTCGGGTCCGGCCTCTCCCTGGCCCAGGTGCTCTCGACCGGGGCGCGCTCGCTGCCGGTGCTTGTCGGCACGCTGGTCGTCGCCCTCGTCGTGGCCTGGGCAGCAGGCCGGGCGCTTCACCTGAGAAGCGACCTGAAGACGCTGATCGGCGTCGGCACGGCGATCTGCGGCGCCTCGGCGATCGCCGCCACAGACGCCGTCATCGACGCCGAGGAGGCCGACGTCAGCTACGCCATCGCCACGATCTTCACCTTCAACGTCGTCGCCGTGCTCGTCTATCCGAGCCTCGGTCACCTCTTCGGGTTCTCCCAGCGCACCTTCGGCCTGTGGAGCGGGACAGCCATCAACGACCTCTCCTCGGTCGTCGCCGCCTCCACGATCTACGGGCATGCCGCCGCCTCCTACGGCGTGATCGTCAAGCTCACCCGGACCTTGGCCATCATCCCGATCTGCCTCGGGCTGGCCGCCGTCCGGGGTTCTCGCCGACACCAAGCGGCCGGTTGCACCGCCGCCAGACGGCTCGAGCTGCGGCGCATCCTCCCGCTGTTCATCGTCGTCTTCGTCGCCGCTGTCGTCGCCAACACCGTGGGCCTTGTCCCGAGCGCCTGGCATCACGGCCTCTCGGAGATGTCGACCTGGATGATCACCGCGGCGCTCGCCGCCATCGGGCTCTCGACAGATGTCGGCCACATCCGGCGGGCCGGGCTGGCGCCGATCGCGCTCGGAGCGATCCTCTGGGTGACGGTGGGCCTCACGAGCCTCGGCCTCCAGGCGCTCACCGGGACCCTCTGAGCCGACCGGCAGCCGACGCCGCGGTGTGTTCGGGCGCCGGCTGTTCGCCGCTCGTGGACGGCGCCGCGAGCATCGACCGGGTAGGCCCTTCCCAGACCTCGGTCAGACGGCCGGTGCGGTCGCTCGCCGCCTCGTCGCGATCGCCAGGAGCCGCGCCGCCGCGCCCGACGGCGCCCGCCCGGCTGCCCAGATCGCTCGGAGGTACCGCTGCAGCCGGAGGCCGGTACAGGTGACGGCGACGAGCTGACCGGACTGCAGCTCGCTGCTGACGGCGAGCGCCGACAGCACCGCAGGCCCGACGCCGGCGATCGTCGCCGCCTTGATGGCGGTGGTCGAACCGAGCTCCATCGCCGCGGTCACCTCGAGATGGTGCTCCTCGAGCGCATCGGTGAGCACCTCCCGGGTGCCCGAGCCCCGCTCACGCAGCACGAGAGGAGTCGCTGCCAGGTCGCCTGCCGAGAGTGGCCTGCGGCGGCGACTCCACGGGTGCCCGGTGCCGACCACGACGACGAGCTCGTCCTCGAGCAGCTCCCTCGAGCGAAGCCGGCCCGGTGGCCGCGGCCCCTCGATGAAGCCGAGATCCACGTTGCCCTCCGCGACGAGGCCGGCGACGCGGGCGGTGTTGCCCATCTCGAGCGAGACCTTCACCTGCGGCAGATCGACGGCCAGCTGCTCGAGCCAGCGCGGGACGAGGTACTCGGCGACCGTCAGGCTGGCAGCGAGTCGCAGCTCCGAGCGCTGGTCGGCCCGTAGAGCCGCGGTGCCGGCGAGCAGCGCCCGCATCTGCTGGAGGACCGCCGCCGCCCACTCCACCGTCGCCGTGCCGGCCGGGGTGAGGCGCGCCCCTGTCCTTTCCCGCTCGAGCAGCCGGACCTGGAGCACCTTCTCGAGAGAGCGCAGCCGCATGCTGGCGGCGGGCTGGGTGACGCCGTGGGCCTGTGCGGCGGCGCTGATCGAGCCCAGCTTTCCCGTGCTCACGAGCAGGTCGAGCGCCTCGAGGTCAGGACAGGGCTGGGGAAGGGGCATGCGGGGACCCTATGCGAGGCTCTGTGAGGCGCATCCTCTGTTGGCACCAGTGCCGGGCCGGCGTGGCGACGACGGCACCGAGGCGTGAGTGGTCATTCAGCGCTCGCGAGCGGATCGCGGTCGAGCGGTCCTCGGCCTCGCAACGCGGCGATCGTCCCCGCCGCAGCTGCTGTGACGGCAAGGAGCAACGCTGCGTACCGGTACCCGGCGACCGCACCGGCTGAGCTGGCGCGCCCCGAACCGGCGCCGACGGTGTAGGCGACCCCGGCCAGGGCGAGCCCGAGCGAGGTCCCAAGGCCGCGGGTCATGTTGAGCACGCCGCTCGCCAGCCCTGAGCTCTCCCGGGGAGCGGCTCCCATGATGGCGGCGTTGTTGGGCGGGGTGAAGGCGCCGAGCCCGACGCCGGCAGCGGCGAGCAACAGGAGGAACCACACCAGCCGCCCCTGCACCAAGGTGGTGAGCGCGAGCCCGGAGGCCGTGACGATCATGCCGCCGACGGTGAGGCGGCGAGCACCGAGGCGCTCGGCGAGACGGCCGGCGATCGGCGCCGTGAGGCCCAACCCGAGCGGCAGGACGAGCAGCTCGAGCCCAGCGGCCCCGGAGCGGGCGCCGCGGGCGATCTCGAGGTAGAAGGGAACGACGGTCAGGGTCCCGAACAGGACGAGGTACGAGAGAAGCCCGCTGGCGATCCCGGCGCTGAAGGGGATCGACCTGAACAGCCGAAGGTCGAGAAGCGGCGCTGCTGTCCGCCGCTCCCGTGCGACGAAACCGACTCCGAGCACGGCCGAGGCGACGAGGAGGCCGACGATCACCGGTGATCCCCAGCCGTAGCGCGAGCTGTAGGAGACGCCGATGAGCAGCGCGCAGACGGCGGGCAGGAAGATGCCGAGACCGGTCCAGTCGAACCTCGTGCGCCCGGTCAGGTGGGTGCTCCGGGGGATGAGCAGGCACGCCAGCGCCACACCGACCACGCCGATCGGCACGTTCACAAAGAAGATCAGCCGCCATCCGCCTAGTCCGATGAGCAGGCCCCCGACAGCCGGGCCGAGGGCGAGGCCGAGCGCCTGGGCCGCCCCTTGCACGCCGATGGCGCGCCCGAGCCGCTCTCTCGGTATCGCGCCGACGATGATGGCCACGCTGTTGGCCTGGAACATCGCCGCGCCGAGGCCTTGGAGCACCCGGGAGGCGATGAGAAGCTGCAGCGAGGGCGCCAGGCCACAGAGGGCGGATCCGACGACGAAGATGACAAAGCCGTAGGTGTAGAGAAGCTTCCGTCCGAGCATGTCGGCGTAGCGGCCGATCGCCAGCAGCAGGCCGACCAGGACGAGCAGATACGCCTGGCCGACCCACTGGACGCTGGCCAGCGAGGCGCCGAAGGCGTGGCGCAATGTCGGGAACGAGAGCGTGACGATGCTCGCATCGAGCTGGCCCATGAAGGCCCCGATGCAGACCGTGGCGACGACCAGCCACGGCGCGAGCGACGCTTCGCGGACGATCCGCGGGCGCCGTGGCTCGACCAGGAGGCGGCGCCACCCGGTAGAAGGGGAGGGAACGAGGTCCGCCGCGTCGGGCACGTGACGAACACTAGCCTCTTTGTACGGACATATGGCCGCCGGAGGGTGCCGGCGGCGAGGCGTCACCTGGTGACGTGGGCCTCCTCGAACGAGGTGTCGAGCCGCTCGCTGGCCCAGCGGGTCACGAAGCTGAAGCGGTCCCCGCGCACGACGCCGTGGCGCCATTCGACAGGGGTCTCGCCGACGAGCCCGAGCCGCTCGATGGCAAAGGCCGGCTCGCGGGCGTCGATGCCGAGCAGCTCACGCTGTGCACGGTCGGCCAGGACAGGGCGTATGCGCTCCCAGCCGCTCGTCAGGCGCACGCCGCAACGACGCGCCAGCTCCTCGTAGAGCGCCGTGCGGCGGAAGTCCACCTCGAGCAGCGGACGGGCGATCCGTGCCGGGAGCCACGAGCAGTCGAGGGCGACGGGCTCGCCGTCGGCGAGCCGCAGACGCTCGAGGTAGACCAGCGGCTGGCCGATGCAGGCGAGCATCGCCTCGGCCTTGTCGTCACGGCGCTCCTCGAGGTGGCGCACGACGCTGACCTGGGCGGCGCCGGTCTGCTCGATCGATCGATAGAGGCTGTAGAGGGTGCCGAGAGGCTGTTCGATCTTCGGCCCGGTCACGAACGAGCCCCGACCGCGCCGGCGCTCGAGGATGCCGTCGCCCTGGAGGCGACGCAACGCCTCGCGCACGGTGTGGCGGCTCACGCCGTACTGACCGACGAGGTCGGCATCGCCGGGGAAGCGCTCGGTGAATTCGCCGGCCTCGATGCGTCGGCGCAGGTCGCTGAGAACCTGTTGCCACAGCGGCACGCGCCGCTCGCCGGGTTGAGGAGAGCTCGCCACGTCCTGAGTATGGTCGCCGGCCGCCCCTTCAGCAGGGCCGCCGGGCGCCCCGGGGTGCCGGCGACCTGGCGTTGTCCCCTGCATCATGTCCGGACATGACCTGAAGGCTGGCGGAAAGGACGGCGCGAGCTACTTGAGCCCGAACAGCCGGAGAAGCTTGCCCGTGGCACCCATCGACTTGGCGTAGACCTTCCTGCGGACCACCCGCCGCCCGTACGCCGCGGGGCCACGGCTGGCGGCGCGGGCGTTGTTGCTGATCCTGGCGGCTCGGTACAGCTGGCTGGTGAGGCTCCTGCGGCGTGGCATCGATGCCGCTCCCTTCGCTCAGGTGGCCAGTCTCGCGCTTCACCGAGCAGGGATGGGCGCCTTTGCCGGCACGCTCGCTTCGGTCAACGCCCGCTGCGCGGCTTTGGGCGTCGGGGCGGTGCCGCTGTCGCGGCTGCAGTCGCTTGCAGGAGGCGGTTGCGCTAGGGTGCGGAAGGCTCCGACGATGTGTCTGAGCAGGCAAGATGCAGTGACGGGCTGTGGCGCAGCTTGGTTAGCGCGCTTGACTGGGGGTCAAGAGGTCGCCGGTTCGAATCCGGCCAGCCCGACGCAAAGCCGCAGGTCAGAGCGTTGCGCTCCCTGTGGATTGTCACCGAGACACCCCCGTGAGAACCTGGTGAGAACCAAACGGTTCTCACGGAGGCTGCGATGCCCGCGACGCCCGAAGGTGTGTACGCCGACAAGGGTGGCCAGTGGTACTTCAAGGTCACCCTCGGGCGGGACCCGCTGACGGGCCGGCGCGAGCAGGTCACGCGGCGCGGCTTTCGCACGGCGACCGACGCGGCGAGGGCCCGCCGGGAGCTCCTCGAGCGCAAGGATCGCGGCCAGGTGAAGGTGGCCTCTGGCGGGACGCTCACGGTGAACGACCTCCTCGACCTCTACCTCGACGGCCTGGATGCCGACGAGCGGCTGTCGCCGAAGACCCGCCACGACTACCGGATCTTCGCCGACACCTACCTCCGGGGCCTCATCGGGAAGAAGAAGGTCCGCGACGTCACCCCCGAGGTCGTGCTCACCTGGCAGCGGCGCCTGTTG
>DAHUZG010000085.1 GCA_027306715.1 Acidimicrobiaceae bacterium | reverse complement strand
CCGCGCCGCGCCTGCGATGGCGCTGCGGGCTGAGCTAGCTGCACTGTCGTGCGCCTCAGTCGCTCCGCCTCGAGCGCGACCGTGCCGGCAGCGGTGGCCGTAGGCCGATCGGGCGGCCCCGACCCGCGACGCGGCTGAGCTGAGCCTTCGCCTCAGGCGCCGGCCCTTTTCCGGTCGAGCTCCTCCGGCGCTAGCTCGGCGAGCCCGAAGCTTCGCGTCAGCTCCACTGCCTCGAGCAGGCGCCTGTCGTGCGAGACGAGCAAGAGGGTGCCGGAGAAGCTGGCGAGAGCCGCCTCGAGCTGCTCGATCGCCTCCAGGTCGAGGTGGTTCGTCGGCTCGTCGAGGACGAGGAAGTTGACTCCGATCGCCTGGAAGCCGGCGAGGCGAGCGCGGGTACGCTCCCCGGCCGAGAGCGAGCCGAGCGGCCTGGTCGCTTCGGCCGCCCCGAGGCCGAACTTGGCGAGCTGGGACCGGGCGTCGGCCAGGTCGAGGCCGGAAGCCGAGACGAGGTCGCCGAGCACCGTCTGCACGCTGTCCGGTCGCGGCCGGCGGTCCTGCGCCAGCTCGCCGACGACCACGCTCGGGCCGATCTCCCGCCGGCCGGAGCAGAGCGGCAGGCGCCCGAGGAGGGCGGCCACGAGGGTGGACTTGCCGCTCCCGTTCGGGCCCGTCAGCGCCAGCCGCTCGCCCCAGCCGATCTCGAGGTCGAGCGGGCCGAGCCGGAAGCTGCCGCGCTCGACCACGGCGTGGTCGAGGCGTGCCACGACGGCACCTGCGCGAGGGGCTGTGCCGATCGAGTAGCGCAGTTGCCAGCCTTCCCACGGCTTGTCCACCGGCTCGAGAGCGTCGATGGCGCGCTCGGTGCGCCGGGCGCGGGCGGCCAGCTTCTCGGTCCTGTTCATCCGGAAGCCGCGCTGCGCCTTGTCGTTGTCACGAGGTGCCCGGCGTTCACGCTTGACTCCCTGGGTGGCCCACTCACGCTCCTGCCGGGCACGCTCGAGAAGCTCGCCGCGACGCGACTCGTGGAGCGCGTAGGCGTCCTCGGCGTGGGCACGCGCTGTCGCCCGCTCGGCCAGGTAGCCCGCCCAGCCCCCGCCGTACAGCTGCGCCCGGTGATCGTGCTCGTCGAGCTCGAGCACCTCGCGAGCGCATCGCTCGAGGAACGCACGATCGTGGGAGACGACGACGAGGCCGCCTTCGTTGCGAAGGACGAATTGCTCGAGCCGGGCGAGCCCGTCGAAGTCGAGGTCGTTGGTCGGCTCGTCGAGCAGGGTCAGCTCGAAGCGCGAGAGGATCATCGCGGCGAGGGCGAGACGGGACGCCTGGCCCCCCGAGAGCGTGGAGACAGGTTGCTCGCGGCGCTCCGAGCCGAGTCCGAGCTCGTCGAGAATGCCGAGCAAACGGGCTTCGAAGTCTCCGGCCCCGAGCGCGAGCAGCCGCTCGAGGGCCGTCTCGTAGCGCGCTGCCGCCTGCTCGGCGCCGGACGACCCGCCGAGTGCCGACGCCGCCTCGGCGAGCTCGGCTTCGGCCTCGCTGATGCCGAGCCGCCGGGCGAGATGCTCGCCGACCGACTCGGTCGTGGCGATGTCCTGCTCCTGGGCCAGCAGGCCGACGGTCGCCGACGGCGGATCGAGCCGTCGCTGGCCGGAATCAGGAGCCAGGTGGCCCGCCAGCACGGCGAGCAACGTCGACTTGCCGGCGCCGTTCGGGCCGACGACGCCGAGGCGCGTCTCAGGACCGACCACGAGCGAGATCGACTCGAGCACGTGGCGGCCGTTCCGCTCGGCGCTGACGCGCTCGAGGGCCAGCGTCGCCGACCGGCGTCGGGAGGTGTGCAGGAGGAGCCTCCTCGAGGCGGACTGCCGACAGGTGCAACGACGGGCGTCCGGCGCTCATCGCACGGCGCCAGGCTACCGAGGATCCGCATCCCCCGCTCACGCGAGCCCCCCCGGTAGCATGCACGCGGATGGCAGCATCGGATCGCGGACGTGGGGGTCGCACGGGGTTGCGCGTCGCTGGCGCGTTTCTCTTTGTGGCCCTTGCCGTCCTCGCCGGCGGTGTCGCAGCGTGGCTCACCCTGCGGGGGATCCACGCCCACTCGCAGCACCAGCGTGACGACTTCCTGCTCGCCGGGGCCTGCATCCTCCTGCTCGTCGTCTTCGTCCGCGGGGCAGCGCACGCGGAGCACCGGGCGCGCTCCTGCACGGACGCCTACGTCGCCGCCTACAGCCCCGCACGCTCGGTCTTCACGAGCCTCGCCGTCGGCTCCAAGGGCGCCCGCCGCTTCGCGCCGGTGGTCATGAGCGTCTTCAGCCTGCTCTTCGTGGTCCTGCTCGCCGGTCTCGTGGTTGTCACCGTGCTCACCGAGCGCGCCGCCACCAAGTCCCGCTACGTGCAGCAGAGCGGCGTCGCCGCGCGCGGCGTCGTCGACTACGTCCAGAGGACGACCCGCTCCCAGCGATACGGCGACTACACCACCTCGCTCGTCGGGGTCAGCTTCACCTCGCCGGTGGCCGGCACGACCCATACCACCGTTCACGTGCCGGCAGCCTTCACTCTTCGCCCGAGCCGCTCGCTCACGGTGCTGGTGGATCCGGAGCAGCCGACCTATGCCGAGCTGAGCGGCGAGCCCTATGTCCCGCGCTCGGCTCTGTTCGAGCTCGCCGCTGCCGACGTCGTCGTGCTGGTGCTCGCCTACGGGGCGGTCGCGAGCCGGGTCCGCATGGGCGTGCGCCGCCGCCGGGCGCTGGCGACGGGGACCATCCGCGCTGGCGCGCCGGAGGCCCGCGGCGAGCTGCGCGCAGAAGGCGCCCGTTCCGAGGCGCCCGGCACCAGCTCGGCCATCGCCGGCTCAGGGCGCCCTGTCGTCGACCCCGCGTCCGGCTCGCCGGCGGGCGGCGTCGGCGTGGCGGCCGCGTCCTCCGCCGGCTCCCCGACGTCCGGCTCCCCGACGTCCGGCTCCCCGACGGCCGGCTTCCCGGTGACCTCCCGAGCGGCAACATCGTCCGCGCCGGACGAGGGCGTTGTCGCTGTGAGCGCGCAGGCAGCCGGCGACGGCGCGTCGCCAGGGGAGGCTGGAGCTGCCGGCGTGGCCAGCCGAGCCCAACCCGAGGCCTCCGCGGACGAGACCTCCGCCGACGAAGCCTCCGCGGACGAGGCCTTCTCGCCCGGGACCGCTGACGCTGAAGGCAGCCATGGCGACACTCCCCTGGTGCACCCGCCTGCTTGGCACGACGACCCCTACGGTCGCCACCGGATGCGCTACTGGGACGGCACGACCTGGACGCAGTGGGTGAGCGACGGCTCGGGATCGACATCGAGCGACCCTCTCACCCCGATCTCCTGACAGCGCCCCCCGCTCTCCCCGTCGTCAGCCGGACGCCCCGTGGCAAGACCCCTCGGCGACGCACCGCCGAGGGGTCGCCGTCGCCTCGCTGCCGGGCTACTGTCCCATGCAGTGGTGCTCATATGCCACTGGCGTGTGTCGGGTACCGTCATGTACGGTCCGCAGGACTGAAGGGGGAATGCCATGCAAGCAACGGGCAGGCCGAGGCGAGCGAGCTGGAGATACCGCCGCTCCGCAGTGGTCGCGGCGAGCGCGCTCGCAGCCGGAGCGCTCGCTGTGCCGGCGCTAGCGGGCGGCGAGGCCGCCGCCGCGCCGAGCACCCGGGCGCACACCGCGCTCGTCACCGTCAACGTGGGCGCACTTCCGATCGCCGACTTCGCACCGCTGTTCGTCGGCATACGCCACAACTTCTTCCGTGCCGAGGGCCTGAACGTCGTCACGCACCCGCTCGAGTCCGGAGCGGCCGTGGTGAGCGCGGTCCTCGGGGGCTCGCTGCAGTTCGGGACCGGCGCCGTCGTCAACCTCGTCCTCGCCCGCGAGCACGGGCTTCCCGTGGAGTTCGTGGCCAACGGCGACGAGGCCGCGGCGACCGCCGCCAAGGCGTGGTCGGCGATCCTCGTCGGCAAGGGCAGCAAGATCCACTCGATCAAGCAGCTCGCCGGCAAGACGATCGCCGCCAACGCCATCGAGGGGGCGAACGAGCTGGCCATCGATGCCGTGCTCTTGAAGAATCACGTCAATCCGAGCTCCGTGCACGTCGTGGCGATGCCGTTCCCGAGCATGCCGGCGGCGCTCGCCTCGGGGCAGGTGGATGCTGTCAGCACGAGCGAGCCGTTCGTGTCGGCGATCAAGGCGAGCGGCGGTCGCGTCCTCTCGCCGCTGTTCGAGGGAGAGCAGCCCGGCATGATGGTCGCCGGCTACTTCACCTCGCTCAGCGAGATCAAGAGCGACCCCTCGGTCGTGCGGAAGTTCGCTGCCGCGATGGACAAGGCGCTTGCCTACTCTGCCAGCCACTCGGCGGCGGTGCGCGCCCTCGTGCCGACGTTCACGTCGATCCCTGCGGCGGCCGCCAAGCACATGAACCTGCCCGTGTGGTCGCCGAGCATCCGGACCGGCACGGTCGCCGGGATCGAGCACCTCATGGTCAAGCTCGGCTGGATGAAGGGCAGCGTCCCGATCGACGAGCTGGTCTGGTCCGGAGCGCGCGGCTGAGGCCGCCGCCGGCGCCGAGA
>DAHUZG010000084.1 GCA_027306715.1 Acidimicrobiaceae bacterium | reverse complement strand
CGCGGCCTGCTCGGGCCGCTCCCCCGCCTCTACCCTGCCGCCCGGCAACGACCAGCGCCCCGCCTCAGGCTCGTGCGCACGCCGGACGAGGAGCAGCTCGCCAGCCTCGACGACGACCGTGCCGGCGCAGAGCTGAGGCTCTCGGGTCCCCGCCTCGGAGCCCGCCGACACCGCTGCTCGAGAAGCCGTCTGATCTGCGCTGTCGCTTCCCGGCCGGCTCAACTCGGCACGGCTCTCCGATGGAGCACGAGCGCCCGGGCGGTGAAGCCGCGTGCCTCGAGGAACGACTTCGTCGCCTGGTCACCCGGGAGCGCGACCACGTCGATGCCACGCAGCCCGGCGGCGTCGGCCCAGTCGAGCATCACATCCATCAGGGCGTCACCGACACCGACGCGGCGCGCCTCGGGCTCGACGAACAGCAGGTCCACCCGCAGGAGCGCCACCGTGCCGGCCCTGGCGTGACGTGCAGC
Organism: Acidimicrobiaceae bacterium; assembly: GCA_027306715.1. Classification (GTDB taxonomy): domain Bacteria; phylum Actinomycetota; class Acidimicrobiia; order Acidimicrobiales; family Bog-793; genus DAHUZG01. The sequence goes on along the minus strand of DAHUZG010000084.1, from coordinate 1,239 downwards.
CGCCACGCCGAGCGCCGCGCCGCAGAAGCGGCCTTCGAGGAGCAGGTGCCCGGGGAGGTCGCGGTAGCGCCCGAGCGCCTCCGGTGAGCTCAGGTCTTCGCCCTCGGCGATCGCGAGGGCGCCACCGCGCCAAGCGCCCGCAGCCTCAGCAGCGGCTCGGGCGAGCGCCGCGAGGTGGTCGAGGCCGCCCGGCCCGGCGGGCACGGCCGAGGGACCGCTCTCGTCGGGCGAGCCCTCAGGTGTCGCCACCGGGGGCGCCGGACTGCAGCTGGGCGATGCGGTTCAGCACAGTCCGCCGGCCGCGGTTCGCCATCTCGTAGCGGCGCACCAGCTCCAGCTCCTGTGCGGAGAGGCCCGGCAGTCGCGGCACGACCTGTGAGGCCGCGAGCGAGCCGTAGTTCGGGATGGCGAGGCGCTCGATCGCCGGGATCTCCTCCGGCCTCGTCGCCGGCCCGCTTCCGGCCGTCGCCTCCTCCGGGGCTCCGGCGGCAGCTGCGGGCGGTGCCCGATGGCTGGGCGCTGACGGGCGGGCTGCCGGCGCCTCGGCGACGGGCCCAGCAGTGGCACATGGCGATGCTGGCGGCCCAGCGCCCGAACGCCCGGCCTCTGGCTCTCCGGCGCCCCCGGGCATGCTCTCCGGCGCGCCGTGCTCTCCGGCGCCGCCGGACGCGCCGGGCTCGGCCGCGCCTCCGTGTGCGAAGTCGGCGAGGGTGTCGCCGAGGCGCCGCCTCGCCTGGTCGACGGCGAAACGGCCGATCAGACGCGCCGTGGCGATCCTGCCCGTCGCCTGCCGGCGCCCCTTGTCGACAAGGCCAGGCAGGTGCTCGGCGGCGCGGATGGCGGCACCGAGCGGGGCGTAGATGCCGTAGTCGACGAGCTGCTCGAAAAGGCCGCGGTCCTCGCCGGGGGCGGGGTCGACTCTGCGGTCGGGGCCCTCGGCAGCCTCGTCACGGGGCTCGTCGGGGGTCACCGCGTCTCGCGCCTCACACACAGTCACGGCACAGCGTTCGCACCTTGTCGGCGAGCTGGGTCTCGCTCTTGACGAGGAAGCAGGACTGGCACACGAACTCCCCGGGCTGCTTCGGCAGGACGCGCAGCGTCCCCTCGGCGCGGTCCTCGAGGTCGGCCGACTCCTCCTCCTCGTCGGCCTCGTCGTCCTCGTCGGGAACGACGAGGCGCTCCTTCAAGATCACGTCGAGGCTCGCCTCGACGTCGTCGTCGTCGAGGTCGTCCTCCTCG
>DAHUZG010000078.1 GCA_027306715.1 Acidimicrobiaceae bacterium | reverse complement strand
TAGCCGAAGCTTTCCTGCTCGGCGACCGGGCCCGAGGCGAAAGCAAAAGGAGCCGCCGCGAGGGTTCCCGAGAAGCCGCCGACGAGGGCTGCGGAGAGCACGGCGGCGAGTAGCTGCCTGCGCTTGCAAGATGCAGCGGGCGTGGCGCACCGGCCGCGCCGGGTCTCCGGGCGCCAGAGGTGGTGTCGTAGCCTTCTGATCTTTTCGAGTGCGTTCTCGATGCACCCATTGTGCGTCATGGCGCGACCACCATGCGAGAGGCAACTTCACAGGGGCCCGGCGCGCGACAGGCCGCCGCGCGGGAGGGGAGCTCGACGACGTCCTCGATCGCCGCCTCGAGCGCCCACAGCGCGAAGCCACCGAGGTCGGCGAGCCCGACGAGAGCCTCGCCAGTGCCTGCCGACGCCTGGTCGCAGATCACACAGGCGAGGCGGAGCGCCGCTCGGCGCAGCTCGCCGGCGAGGGCTTCGATGTGGACGGCCTCGAGCGGGTCGTCGCCGCGGGTGCAGGGATCCTCAGCTGTCATGTGACTACCTCCTTGTCGGGTAGTCATGGCCGCGCCTCGGCGCGAATTGTGCAGAGAAATCTTGCTCGGACCGCTCTTCGAGGAAAACGCCCGCTGTACGCCGTGAGCTGGCAGTTCGCGCCGATCGGGAAGTCGAGGGTCGGGAACCGGCGGAAAAAAGGAACTCGGGAAACCGGTTCGGGAACTCGATCGGGAACTCGATCGGGAACTCGGGCGTGGACCCTTCGCAGATGCCCACCGACCCGATCGCCTCCCTACGCGCCGAATGGTCCCGGCGCTGCCGAGCCGCAGGCTCTGCTGAGCTGCTCAGCGAGCTCGTCGCCGTCGAGCCCGATCTCTCAGCGCTTGGGGCGACGAGCCTCGACGGGCTGTTCGCGACGCTCGACCCCCGCTTCGGACTGCCCGCTTCGACACGCCTGCTTGCTAGCGCGGCGCTCGTGCGCTGTGCCGGACTCGACGAGCTGGTCGCCCTCGGCCTTCTCGCCCGGGCCGTCCCCGGCCTGATCGCCGTCGGCCGGCAGCTTCGCTGGGGCGGGGACGGCCCGTGGACAGACGCCTCGGAGTTCACCGCCGACCTGGTGAGCGAGGCCTGGATCGGCCTTTTCTCGATGGCCGGGCAGAGCTTCGGGTACCCCGAGCGCGAGCTTCTCCGTCGGGTCCGCCGGCGCCTCGACTACGCGATCTACTCCCACCGGCGCCGGACGCGCCGCGAGGCTTCGGCCGAGGAGGCCTCGCTCTCGGTCCTTGGCGATCGCCAGGGAGGTTGGCCGCAGCAGCCCCGGCGAGCGAGCACCCTCGAGGACCTCGCCGTAGCGCTCACCACGCCCGGGGCCTCCCGCGAGGACCGGAGGGGCCTGCGGCTCGTGTTTCAGACACGGGTGCTCGGCTATTCGATCGACGAGCTCGTCGCCTCGGGGGCGGGGGCTCGGCGAAGCCTCTATGCCTGCCGGGAGAAGACCGAGGCGGCGCTGTGCGCCTGAGCCTCGGGGCCCCTCTCGTGCAGGTGACGTGTCGTGATGTGCTCAGCTGCAACTTCGTGCAGTATGGGCGCCTGCGGTGATGGCCGTCGGGGGCGGGACGGCTCTGCGACCGGAGGCGAGGATGGCAAACGGCGAGTCACGAAACGGCCGGCGGCCGATCCTTCTCGTCGTGTTCTGCGTCCTTGTCGGCGTCGTGCTCGTCGCCGTTGTGGCCGAGTCGCTCAACTCGAACAGGATCGCAGCGTCGTCCCTGCACGGGCGCTCCGGTGCGTCGGGGGGCCGGTCCGATCCGCCGAGCCGTTTACACACCACCGGCCGGAACGACACGACGACCTCGCACCCGAGCGGTGCAACGACGACGGCGGCGACTACTACCTCGCCGCGGAGGACGAGCACTCGTGCCTCCGCGACGACGAGCACGGCGCCGACGACAACCATGCCAACCACGACCACCAGGGCAAGCACCGCGCCGCTCGCGACCACCACGGCGGCGGCGACCGCGCCCGCAACCGCTGCTCCCACGAGCACGGCGGCAGTGCCGCGGCTGCAGCGAAGCTCCGGCGCTTCCCTGCACCGGCGCGACGTCGGCGCTCATCTGACCACCGCGCCGACCCGCCACGCCGGCGCACGCCACCGGAACCCCGGTGCAACAACAGCCACGACCGCGCTGCCGCCGCGCCATTCGACGACGAGCGCCCCGGCACGAAAGGCGCCCCCCACGAGCGCGCCGGCACGCAGGGTGCCGACCACGACCGTGACAACGACGACGACCACGACGACCACGACGACCACGACGACCACGACGACCACGACGACTCTGGCGCCGACGAGCACGACTCGCACGACGAGCGGCAAGCTCGCTCCGCCGTTCTACTCGACGACTCGTCAGATGACGACGGCTCCGGGGCCGCTCAGCGCGGACGTCAGCTGGTCGGGGCAGGCGACGCTGCGGCTGCGCCTCAGCTGCGGGACCGCGTCGGCCGAGCAGCTCGGCGCGAACGGTCTGTTCGTCTCGCTCGACTCCCCGGGCGGGTCCTGCCAGCTGACCCTCAGCGAGGCCGTGGCGACAGACGAGGTCGTCTCCTACCCGATCTTCGTCCAGCTGATGACGGCGACGCCCGGAGCTTCCTCATGACGGCGGGCGCTGGCGCTCGGCTGCTCAGAAGTCTCGGGCTCTCGATCCTCGGCCTGTGCTGGATCGGGGTCGGACTGCTCGTCGGGTGGTTCGTCGGCGACCTCGCCGACCACCTGGTGCTGACACAGCACCATCTCCTCATCTACTTCGGACTCGGGCTCTCGGCCGTCGTGCTCGTCGGCTGGGCGTACGGGACGCGCCTTATCTATCTCGACGTGCGCGCCGGCCTCGACGAGGCCTCGGGCGAAGAGCCGACACGGCGACGGAGCGGCTACGCCTGGACCGCAGCTCTCGCCGGACCGGTGGTCGGACTGTTGCTCTCGCTGTCGAGCCCGGCGCTTCCCCACGCCGGCGCGGGGGCTGCGCCAGCGCCGGCGTCGGGCATCGCCGCCCCCGCAGCCGCCCCTCGCGGCCCGGCCACCCCGACAGCGGCGGCGGCTACGCCTCGGTATGTCACCCGGCCCGGCGACACGATCACCACGCTCGCCGAGCAGGCCTACGGCTCGCCACTCGACTGGCCGCGGATCACCGCCGCCAACCCGAGCCGCACCGGCGCCGGCACGAGGATGTCGGATCCGAGCCTGCTGCACGCCGGGACGACCATCGAGCTGCCCGGCGCCGCCCGCTCGCCTCAGGGAAGCACTCGCAACCGGGCAGGCAGCGGAGCGGCCAGCCGGCCCGGCAACCGACCCGCCGGCCAAAGCGCCAGCGGCTCGCTCCGGGCGGTCGAGCTTTACGCCGCCCTCTCCGGTCTCGGCCTGCTCGGCTGTGCGATCTTGGCCCGGAGGCTTCGCCGCCTGCGCCGCCTCCAGCAGATGCGAGGACAGCCCGGCGGGTCGCCGCCCCGGCTGTCCGACGCCGATGCCGCCATCGAGGCAGAGCTGCGGCCGCTCGAGCTCGCCGAGCTGCCCGACTTCATCGACGGCGCCAACCGCCTCCTCTGTGCCGGGCTGCTCGCCGACCCCGGGATCGAGGCACCGAGGGTGAGCCTTGTCCGCGCCGGGCCGCGCGGGATCGAGCTGCTGCTCGACGAGGCACTCAGTGAGGCCCCGCCGGGCTTTGTCCTTGAGTCAGAGGGGCGCTGTCTTCGCCTCGACCCGTCTCTCGACCTCGACGAGCTTCGCGCCGGTGCCGGCGAGGCTCAGCCGTACCTGGCGGTGCTGATACCTGTCGCCGAGGACGACGACGGCAGCTACCTCGTTGCCTGCGGGCCGGGCGAGTCGGTCGCCTTCAGAGGCACCGACGACGAGATGGAGCGCGCTCTCGGCGCAGTCTGGGCACACGCCAAAGCTGCCCCCTGGGGCGAGGTCGAGCTTTACCGCGTCGGTGAGGCGAGCTTTGTTGGCTCGGAGGAGATGCTCGAGCTGAGCGTCGATGTCGTCGCCGGGCTCGCCGAGGCGAGCCGGCGCGACCCGCTCTGGCGGGCGGGGCTTCCCGAGAGCCAGCCGGTCGTGATCGTGGCGGACCCCGAGACCGCTGGCGAGGTCCGGGCGAGAGCGCCCGGCATCGTGGCGGTGATCGGGACGATGCTCGACGCCGACCGGGTCGTTGTCTACGAGGGACCGACGCTTAGCATCGAGCCGCTCGGGATCACCCTTCCGGCTGTACTCCCGACGCGCTCGGAGCTGGCCGCGGTGCTGCGCCTGTCGGCCGCCGCGTCTCAGGCACCGCTGCCGCCGGTGACAGCGGCGGACGAGGTGCTCCCCGACCCGGCGAGCGAGCTTCCGGCCGCCGGGCCGGTCGAGCTTCGCCTTCTCCGGCCGGTTCCCGACCTCGTCGGCGACGTCGCCGACAACGTCGCGCCCGAGGTCGTCCAGGTGACCGCCTACCTGGCACTTCACAGCTACCGAGCGACGACCGAGCAGCTGCGCGACGTGCTCGGCAACTACCAGCGCGACGTCAGCCGCGCCGCCAAGACGGTGCACAACGCCGTCTCCAAGGTCCGCGCCGCGCTCGGACCGGAGCGCTTCCCGCACGCCGTGGGCGGCCGCCCGTACGGGCTCGACTGCTCGGTGAGCTGTGACTGGCTGCGGTTCATCGAGATCGCCGCGATCGGGCGGAGCCTCGAGCGCGCCGGCCGGCCGAGAGAGGCGATCGAGGCGCTTCGCCAAGCTCTCGAGCTGATCTCAGACGACGGTCCGCCCTGCTCGGACCGCTCGGTTATCGGGCGCTACAGCTTCCTTGACGCCGAGCAGTTCCTCGTCGAGCTCGAGACCGCGGTTGTCCACGCGGCGCATCAGATGGCACTGCTGGCGATCACCCACCGCCCGTCACCCTCGAGCCTTGCCGACGCGGCGTGGGCGATCAGAAAGGGCCGCGTCGTCGCTCCTGAGTCCGAGCCGCTCTGTGAAGCCGCACTTCGCCTCGCCGCGGCGTCAGATGACGAGGACGGGATCGAGTCCGAGTTCTACAAAGCTGTCGACGCCGTCGACGAGCTCGGGCTCGGCGAAGAGGTCGATCCTCGCATCGAGTCCCTCTACAACGGCCTCAGCACCAAGGGACCGCCGGCGAGGCTGCCGCGCCGCACCCCCTACCGCTGAGCACGCCTGGTTGGCTGCCGGAAGCCGACCGGGAAGTCGAAGCGCTTCTCTGCGGCGATCGGGAACCCCGCAAAGGCCGGACCGGTTGGACCGAACGATGAAAATCCACCCGAAACGCGAAACGGGAACTCGCTTCGAATCCGATCGGGAACCTGTTCGGGAAGTCGACTTGTCAACCTTCGGACATGGACAACGACCTCCGACAACACGATTCCGGCGTCCGGCATCTCCCACAGTCGTCAGAGCGGGCGCCGGCGCCCCCCGGCGCGACGCGCCTGCTTCCTCGTCCGGCGAGCGGTCCGGGCACCCGGGAGCGGACCCGAGGGCCGGAGCCGGTCCGGCCCATCGTGATCGACCGGACAGGAAGCGGCGCCAGCCCGATCGAGCGCTTCGTCAAGCTTCTGCCGTATGGGGAGGCGTCACAAGAAGGTACTGCGCAGGCACGCTTCTCACCGACGCATCCCTACGTCGAGCGCTGCTGGCTCCCGGTGATCGGGCCGTCGGCGACGTGGTGCCTGCGCCGGCTCGCACGAGAGCTCAAGCGACAGCCTGACAGCGCCGTCGTCGATCTCGCCGAGCTCGCCCGTGACCTCGGGCTCTCGCCGAGCCTGTCACGAAACGCCCCGATGGCAGCGACGCTCTCGCGGCTGTGCCACTTCGAGCTCGTCCGCTTCGGCCCCGACGCCAGCCTCGAGGTCCGCACGATGCTTCCCCCCACACGCGGTGTCTCTCGCCTCGGGCCGGGCGCCGCGCTCGCCCACCAGCAGATGGTGGCCGAGGCGGTGAACCCGCTTCTTGCCGCAGCGCTCAGCTACGCCCGGCGCGGCTGGGCCGTGCTGCCGCTTCGCGCCGGGGACAAGGTGCCCGACGGCCGGCTCGTGCCCCGGGGACTTCTCGAGGCGACAACCTCAGAGGAGAAGATCCACACCTGGTGGAGAGTCTCGTGGCGCGCCAACGTCGGCATCCGCACCGGCGAGGGCCTCGACGTGGTCGATATCGACAGCGCCGGCGCCCGGGCCGAGCTATTCGACCCGGCCCCTGGCGACCCCGGCGCCGGCGTCGTCGTGAAGACCGGGCGGGGGTGGCACCTGTGGTTCGCCTCGCAGGGCTTGGCGTCGCGCGTCGCGGTGCTTCCCGGCGTCGACGTGCGCGGTCGCGGCGGCTACGTCGTCGCCCCGCCGTCGGTGCATCCCGGCGGCTGGCGCTACCAGTTCCTCGACGAGGCGACCGGAGCGCTGTCGACGACGCTCTTGGGCCAGTCGCTTCCCGCCGTGCCCGGGTGGCTGGTCGAGCGGCTCTCACCGCATCACCAGTCACCTTCGCGCCCGACCGAGCCTGTGCGATTGACGAGCTCGCACTACGTGCGGGCAGCCGTCGAATCGGAGTGCGCGGCGGTTGCATCGACGCCAGAAGGCGGACGCAATCATCGGCTCAACACCGCCGCGTTCTCACTTGGGACTCTCATCGGCGCGCGGTTGCTGACTCAGGATGACGCCCGTGATCGGCTGGTCGACGCCGCGCGGAGTGCTGGGCTGGACGAGCGCGAGGCGCTGTGCACCATCGCGTCGGGACTTCGAGCCGGCGAGAAGCAACCTCGTGCGATTGCCAGCTTGGTGGACCCCGAGAAGACGAGCGGTACGAAGCGTTTCAACGACCTCGATAGAGCGGCTTGGGGCGCGACGTCGCGACGCGTCGCCACGCATGAAGACAAGTTGAGAGAACTCGTCGGGGCCGAGGCGGCCGAACAGCACGGGCTCGACACCGATCCATTGCGAAAATCGATGGCCGAGCATGAGTCCATGGTGATACCCCTCAGCTTCGAAGTGCCGTCGTCGATTGCGCCGCCGAGCGTAGATATCGCGCCATGACACGGCAGACGACGATCGGCGCGCATCAGCGCGAGGTTGAGACGGTCGACCCGATGCGGTCCCCGCAGCTTGGCGACAGACTCGCATGCGCGCTAAGGAATCGGGCAAGCGGCGTCTACTGCGCCGAAGCAGCCGTGGAGTTGCTCATCGCCCACCGCACCCTGCTCTTCAGCAGCGATTTCATGGTTAGGTTCGTCGAGCAGGACGGCTCTACGCGGATGGCGGTGGTGCGTTGGACTGCGTGTTTTGACGCGCTCGAGCGCGGCGAACTTGGGTGCTCGGCCACTGAGGGTCAGGTATTGGGCCTCGCCGCGAGTTTGGCGTGCGGATCCCCGGTCGACCTAAATGAAGCTCTATGTGGACTCGACGTCAGAAACGCTCGTCTTGTCGCCGAGGCGGTCCTACGCGCCACCGGGCAGGTGGTGGCGCTTGCTCAAGAGACGAGTTCGACATCCGCTGCGGCCCACGGCACAATGGAAGCAGCCAATCGCGATGGCATTCATGGTAAATCCGAGCACTCATGCTCCGAACTCGAGAAGCGGTAAGGTGCTCAAAGTGCAAGGCGAGTTAGCGCTGCCTATGCAACATTTTGGACCGCATCGATACGAAGGTGATCGCCGGACTGATCTCAACCCGCCTACGGTTCTTACGTTGGCTGAGGCCGCGGTGCTTCTACGCATCTCGGCAGAACACGCTCGCAAGCTGGCGCTTCAAGGTAGGTTGCCGGGCGCTTTCCGCCTCGGGAGACGACACCTTGTAAGTCATGACGGTTTGCAGCGGTTCCTCGCGACAACCGGCAAGGTCATGAGCTAACGACGAGCCGGATTGCGTCTGGGATTGGCTGTCGTCGAGCCGGAGCCGCATGGCGCCGGGGCGCGACGAGGCCGATCCGGGGTGCTCTGTCCGGTGTCGTTCACGAACAGGTCCTGCGCCGGCATCACGGCTGCGACAGCCGGGACCACTTCGATGTTCGCTCGCTCTAGGTCGACGTAACGCCGGCCGAGTCCGGCCATTGCACCCTCGCCCGCTGGGTGCGACCCGACGTAGGTACGCAGCGTGAACGACTTGTCACGATGATCGAGTTCGTCGGCAACGCGCCCGACGTCAACACCGGCGCCGATGAGCTCCGTCGCCCGGTGGTGCCGCATGTCGTGTGAGCGATGCGGCAACCCTGCGAGGTCTGCCGCCCGCTTCACACGCCGTTGCACGAAGTCGGGATTCATCGGCGTGAGGCCGAGGCCGTCAGCGCTGAACACCCATCCATCGTCTGGTGGCGTCGTCACAGACTCGACGCAGCGGCGGCGCTGCGCCTCGCGGAGGGCCCCGAGCGTGTCAACCGCGATCGGGTCGAGCCATTTCACAGGCTTTTCCTTCGAGCGGCGGTGCTTCGAGAACTCCTGGTCGACGGTTTTACCCCAGACCACGTTCCGGACTCGATTGACGGTGAGCTGTTGGCCTTCCGCATCGATGTCGGACCAACGGAGACCGCAAAGAGCTTGACGTCGCAAGCCCGTCAGCGCTGCTAGTAGGAAGTAGGCGCCGAGGTCGGGATGGACGCTGGGAGCAATTTCAATCAGCCGTTTCACGTCTTCGACTGTCGCCTTCGGCGTCTTCTTCTCGGGCGGTCGCGGTGTCGCATCGAGGTACTTAGCAGGGTTCCATCGCAGCCACTTGTGCCCGATCCCCCATTCGAATGCTGCACGTAGCGCCTTGTGCGTCTGCACAAGCCCGGCGTCGGTAACGCCCGAACGTCGAAGCCCGCTCAACAGCTCTTCGACGGGTTGTGCGGTGTCGATCCGGTCAAGTCGCAGCGCGAGGAACGCGGGCGCCAACTCACGCAAACGACGCTGCTGGTATTGATACGAGGCGATTGTGTTGGCCGACAGATCGCCGGCGGCACGACGTTCCTCGCAACGCGCCAACCAAGCTTCCAGCAGATCACCGACCGTTGCTCCCGAGGTTGCGCGCTTGGCCTGCTGCGATTCGGCAACGAGCTGTGCTCGTCGTCGCACGGCGTCGCGGTATCCGCCGTGGAACGTCTCTGAGCGCTGCAGCCTCTTGCCGGTCAGTGGATCCTTGCCGACAAAAGTGCGAATCTCGTACACGCCTCGCCGGAGCTCCCGCAACCCAGCCTTGGTGCGTCCTCGGCCCCGTGGGTCACCGGAGGGATCAGCACCCGGCGTCTGAGCTGCCTCGTCGGTCGTCATCGAACGCAACCTACTGCCCTGGCGTGTCACCGCCACCCCCCCGAAGGTTGGGATTTTGTTGGGACAGGGAAGCGGTGACTGCTCCGAAGAAGGAAACTTTTTGGCGTCTACCAGGCCTTTTACGGTGGAGGCGAAGGGACTCGAACCCTCGGACCTCTTGACTGCCAGTCAAGCGCTCTACCAGCTGAGCTACGCCCCCGTCGGGAGTCCGAGCTTACCAGCAGCGTCGGACCCGACTCACCGCCGCCACAGGTGCGGGCTCGAGGAGCGCCTCCCGTCGGCCGCTGGCAGGCGGGGTCGCCTTCACCGGGCGCCGGCGGGGGCACCTAACCTGGGGCGATGGCTGAGGACTACGACGTCCAGGAGGTTGAGCAGCGCTGGCAGCAGCGCTGGGAGGCGCGGGGGACCTATCAGGTCGAGCTCGACGACCCGCGCCCGGCGTACTACGTGCTCTGCATGTACCCCTATCCGAGCGGTCCGGCCCACCAGGGCCACGTCCGGAACTACACCCTCGGCGACGTCCTCGTCCGTTACCGCACGATGCAGGGCCACGCCGTGCTCACTCCATTCGGCTTCGACTCATTCGGGCTGCCGGCGGAGAACGCGGCGATCAAGGGGGGCGCCGCCAACCCGCGCGACTGGACCGAGGCGCGCATCGCCGAGCTGACTCGAAGCGTCCGCCGCCTCGGAGCCGTCTACGACTGGCGCCGCCAGCTGCGCAGCCACGACCCCGAGTACATGCGCTTCAACCAGGTGATCTTCAAGCGTCTCCTCGAGGCCGGTCTCGCCTACCGCGCCGAGGCGCCGGTCAACTGGTGCCCAGGCTGTTGCACCGTGCTTGCCAACGAGCAGGTGCTGCCCGACGGCACCTGCGAACGGTCGGGCGACCTCGTCGTCCGTCGCAACCTCGAGCAGTGGTTCCTGCGGATCACGGCCTACGCCGACGAGCTGCTCGAGGCGCTCGAGGGCCTCGACTGGCCCGAGCGGGTGAAGACGATGCAGCGCCACTGGATCGGCCGCTCCGAGGGTGCCCTGCTCGACCTGCGTGTGGACGGCCGTCCCGAGATCTCGATCGAGGTCTACACGACGAGGCCGGACACCGGCTTCGGCATCACCTACGTCACCCTTGCTCCCGAGCATCCGCTCGTGCCCGAGCTGATCACCGCCGAGCAGTCGGCGACCGTCAACGAGCTGATCGAGCGCGTCTCGCACGAGTCCGACGTCGAGCGGCTCTCCGAGGAGGGAGCGCTCGACAAGCGCGGTGCCTTCACCGGCTCCTACGCCCTCAACCCCTTCAACGGCGGGCGCGTCCCGATCTACATCGCCGACTACGTGCTCGGCAGCTACGGCACGGGCGCGATCATGGGTGTGCCCGCCGAGGACGGGCGCGACTACGCCTTCGCCATGGCCTACGGCCTGCCCATCGTCCGCACCGTCGAGCCGCCGCCGGGCTTTGACGGTGGCGCCTACGGCGGTGACGGCACGAAGATCAACAGCGGCTTCCTCGACGGCCTCGACGTCCCGGCGGCCAAGCAGGCGGCGATCGACTGGCTCGAGGGTGAGGGCATCGGACGCCGCTCGGTCCAGTACCGGCTGCGGGACTGGCTGATCAGCCGGCAGCGCTATTGGGGATGCCCGATCCCGGTCGTCTACTGCCCGACCCATGCGATCGTCCCGGTCGCCGACGCCGACCTCCCCGTGCTGCTGCCCGAAGACGTCGAGTTCCTGCCTACCGGTGAGTCACCGCTGCGCTCGCACCAAGGATTTCTGCAGACGACGTGCCCGATCTGCGGCGGCCCGGCGAGCCGGGAGACCGACACCATGGACACCTTCGTCGACTCGTCGTGGTACTTCCTCCGCTTCTGCGACCCGTGGGACCACGAGCGCCCCGTCGCCCTCGAAGCGGCGCGCCACTTCATGCCCGTCGACCAGTACATCGGCGGCATCACCCACGCCATCTTGCACCTGCTCTACGCCCGCTTCTTCACAAGGGCGCTCGGCGACACCAACCTCTCGCCGGCGGAGATACGCGAGCCCTTCGCCCAGCTCTTCACCCAGGGGATGATCCGTCTCGGTGGGCGGGCGATGTCCAAGTCACGCGGCAACGTCGTCTCGCCCGACCAGTACTTCGACACCGTCGGGGCCGACGCCTTGCGCCTCGCCCACTGCTTCCTCGCCCCGCCCGGCGACGACGTGGACTGGAGCGGGCAGACGGACGAGATCATCGAGGGGCGCGGACGCTTCCTCCGCCAGGTGTGGCGTCTCGCCCTCGACGGACCCGAGGGGTCAGCCCAACCGGGTGCCGTCGCCCCACCGCCGGGCGATCGCCTTCGTCGGGTTGTTCACCGGACCATCCGCGACGTCACCGCCGATCTCGAGCGCTACGGCTTCAACACCGCCGTCGCCCACTGCTTCGAGCTGCGCAAGGCGATCGAGGACGAGGCTCGTGCCGGCGCCCCCCCGACCGTCGTCGACGAGGCCACCGACGTCCTGCTCAAGCTCCTGGCGCCGTTCGCCCCGCACCTCGCCGCCGAGGCCTTCGAGCGTCGCCACGGGCGTCACGTCCACGAGGAGCCATGGCCGGTGGCCGATCCGGCTTGGCTCGAAGCACCGAGCGAGACGATGGTCGTCCAGGTCAACGGCAAGCTGCGAGCCCGGGCGGAGGTGCCTCGTGACATCGGCGAGGACGAGGCGGCGGCGATTGCTCTCGCCCTGCCGCGCATCGTCGACGAGCTCGCCGGCCGCCAGCCCCGCCGCGTCGTCGCCCGGCCACCGAGCCTGGTCAACGTCGTCGTCTGAGGCTGGGCCGCCTCGGCCGGGGGCTGAACCGCCTCGGCCCGAAGCTGGGCCGCCTCGGCCCGAAGCTGGGCCGCCTCGGCCCGAAGCTGGGCCGCCTCGGCCGGGCTCAGACGCTGTCGGTGTCGGCTCCCGCCCGACCGGCACCGGACCCGGGGGTGAGCTCCGAGGTCTTTCCCGACGTCCCGGCGCGAGCCGTCGAGTCGGCTCCGAGTAGCCGGTCGACGACTCGGAAGACGCCGCGTTGGTCCGGCGGCCTGCCGCCACTGCGCGTGCGGAGCTTGTCGAGCGACACCGAGCCGATCAGCACGACACCGGTGATGACGCCCTGCCAGTACGAGGAGAGGCCCGAGATCAACAGGCCGGACTGGAGAACGCCGAGGAATGCGACGCCGAGCAGCGTGCCGAGGATCGTGCCGACGCCGCCGCCGAAGGCGACCCCACCGATCAGCACCGCCGCCGCGGCGGTGAGCTCGATCGTCGAGTCGGTCGTCGGGCTGGCCGACTGCAGGCGTCCGACCTCGATGATGCCGCCGATGCCGGCGAGCCCGGACGAGACCGCGTAGGTGAGCATCCGGATCCAGGGAGCGGAGATCCCGGCCAGCCGCGCCGCCTCGGGGTTGCCTCCGACGGCGTAGACCATGCGGCCGAAACCGGTGTAGCGAAGGGCGCAGATCGCCAGCACGACCACCGCCGCAGCGATGATCCCGGAGTCGGGGATCGGGCCGAGCTGGCCGCTGCCGAAGTCGGTGAGCACGTGCTGGCTGTACATGCCGATGGCGGCACCGCCGGTCAGCTGCAACGAGAGGCTCTGGGCGATCGTCAGAGTGCCGAGGGTGACGATGAAGAAGTTGACGTTCAGGTAGCCGATGAGGATGCCGTTGCCGATCGCCCCGAACAGGATCGAGCCGACCACGACAACGATGACGGACGCCCACAGCGGCACCCCGGCGATGAGCAGCTTGACGAGGAAGATCCCGGCAAGGGCGTCGACCCCGGCGATCGAGAGGTCGAAGCCGCCGTTCAGCATCGGGAAGGTCAGGCCGATGCTGACGATGAGCAGCACGGCGTTGGTCTCGACGATGTTCTGGACGTCGGCCGTCGTGCGAAAGCCCGGCTGGAGGATCGAGAAGAGGATGACGAGCCCGACGAGGATGGCGATCACGCCGCGATAGGTTCCGAGGGCGCCCACGAAACGCTGCGCCGCCAGGACACCCCGGGCCTGCCCGTCGAGGTCGTCGCTCTCTCGAGCGCCTGGCGCCCTCACCGGCCACCTCCTCCGAGCAGCGCCAGCCGCTCCTCGGAGGCTTCGGTGGCGTCGAGCTCGGCGACCACCTCACGGTCGTGCAGCACGACGATCCGGTGGGACAGCGCCAGCAGCTCGCGCATGTCCGAGGAAGCCATCAGCACCGCCATCCCCTCGAGCAGCAGCTCGCCGACGAGCGTGAAGATCTCCTCGCGGGCTCCGACGTCGATGCCGCGCGTCGGCTCGTCGAGCAACAGCACCTTCGGCGAGGTCGCCAGGGCACGGGCAAAGAGCACCTTCTGCTGGTTGCCGCCGGAGAGGGTGTTGACGAGCGGGTCGGCGCGGCGGCGCAGTCGCAGCCCGACGCGCGGCCCGAAGCGGTGCAGCAGCGCCAGCTCGCGGGACTTGCTCGCCCGTGACCACGCCCGCCAGCGGCCGAGCGCGACGTTGGTGCTGACCGGCGCCTCCATCAACAGACCCTGGCCGCGCCGGTCCTCGGGGACGAGCGCCACGCCGGAAGCGCAGGTAGCCCGGACGTTGCCGAGCGGCAGCGGCCGGCCGTCGACGAGCACCTCGCCGCCGGTCGCGGGGCGCCGCCCGACGATCGTCTCGAGCACCTCGCTCCTCCCGGCACCGACGAGGCCGGACATGCCGACCACCTCACCGGCGCGCACGGACAGGCTCACCGGCGACTTGAGGCCGGCGACGACAAGCCCCCGCAGCTCGAGACGGGGCGGAGCCGAGGGCTCGATCGGCCGCCGTTGGAACTCCTCGACGTCGCGCCCGACCATCATCGCCGAGATGCGGTCCTCGGAGCTCTCTCCACGCCGCAGCTCGCCGACCCGACGCCCGTCGCGCAGCACGACCGTCCTGTCCGCCAAGGCGGTGATCTCGACAAGGCGATGGGTGATGAGCACGATTCCCATCCCGCCGGCGGCGAGGGACGACAACAGTGCGAACAGGCGGTCGACGTCAGGCCCCCCGATCCGGGTCGTCACCTCGTCGAGGATGAGCAGCCGTGGCGCCGAGACGAGCGCCCGCGCCAGCTCGGCCAGCACGGCCTGCCCGGGGTTGAGCGACGAGAACGCTGCGCTCGGGTCGACGCTCAGCTGCACCTGCTCGAGCGCCCGCCGCGCCTCGCGGACCACTGCTCGACGTCGATAAGCAGAGAGCAGGGAGCGCTCGGTCGGCAGGAGGACGTTCTCGGCCACGCTCAGGGCCGGGACCGCCGTCACCTCCTGGGTGACGATCGCGATCCCCGCCCGCAGCGCCTCGAGAGGGCGGGAGAGCTCGACGCGCCGGGCGTCGAGCGCGATCTCCCCGCTGTCAGGCCGGATGACACCCGAGAGGATCCGTGACAGTGTCGACTTCCCGGAGCCGTTCTCCCCGGCCAGGGCCACGACCTCGCCGGCGTCGACCTCGAAGTCGACCCCGGCGAGCGCCTGAACCGAGCCGAACCGCTTGGAGATGCCAGCTGCGCGCAACACCGGGGCCGCTCGGCGCCGAGTCGTCGCCGGCCGTCAGGCGGGCCGGCTCAGGAACCCGAGTACTTGAGCTGCCACTGCCCCTTGTACCTGATGATCGAGAACGACTTCGGCGGGTGCGCCAGGAAGTACGTATCGCCCTTGTAGCTGGCCGCATTCGACTTGGTCAGCAACACGTACGGGGAGTACACCGTCACCGGCACCTTGTGGCCGGTGAGCACCTGGTACGCCGCCCAGGCGAGGCCCTCGCCCATGATCGTGTTCTGCAGCGCGTAGTCCTCCCAGAGCCTGCCGGCGGCGACGTCCTTGACGTTCTGCGGCTCGCCGTTGAACCCGACGACGACCGGGTTGAAGCTCGAGCTGACCGCCGAGACGACGCCGAGCGCCGCGCCGTCGTTGTACGGGATGATCGCCTCGAGCTTGCTGCCGAACTGGCTCTTCCACTGATCTGCGATCGTCGCTGCAGAGCTCAGCGTGTCGGCGGTGTCGACCTGGGTGCCGAGCACGGTGCAGTGGTTCGCCTTGGCGCCGGCGACCATCCCCTTGTCCCGGTTGCCCAGTGCCGGAACGACCGGCAGGCCCTGCAGCAGGGCGATGTCGCACGGCTTGTGCTCGGACCTCAGATGCTTGGCGACGTAGCCCACCATGTCGTAGGCGGCCTGGTAGTCGGCGTTGGTCATGTCCATCGTGAGCCCCGGGTCGGAGCCGTCGTAGACGAGGACCGGGATGCCCGCCTTCTTCGCCTGCTCGATCGAGGTCTCGAAGGACTTCGTGACAAGCGGTGAGGTGATGATGGCGCTGACGTGGCGGGCGATCATCGAGCTCATCGCCGAGAGCTGGGTGCTCGAGGAGAAGCTAGCGCTCTCGTAGTCAAAACCCATCCCGAGCCGCTTCGCCTCACCCTGCACGCCGTTGCCCATGTCGATCAAGGCCGATACCGGGGAGGCGAGGATGAAGCCGATCGTGTAGTGCCGGCCCACATGTCGCGTCGCCGCCGGTCGGGCTCCGGCATCACGAACGGTAGCTCGCCCCGTCGCCGAGGCCGCGCCCGGCATGACCGCGAGCGCCGCCGCTGCTGCGACGAGCGCCCCGGCGGTCCAGCGCCGACCACCGGCTGCAAGACGCGTGGAGCCCGACCCTGACTTGCGCATGTCGTTTCCCCCTCTGCTTTGCTGCAACGCTGCAGCGCTCCGGCATCCTCCGGGGCATCCTCCGGGGCATCCTCCGGCTCGGCGTCCCCGAGCGTCAGCTCGGCCGCCTCGGAGGCCGGGCGGCCTCTCCGGCTTGCCCTGCCGTCCCGGGTATCCTCTCAGACACCGTCTCGATCATCCCACCAATCGGGACAACTATCCCACCCGGGAAGCTAGCACGGCGACGTCGCGGCTTCAATGTCGCGTCCGGTCGGCCCGGGCGACGGCGCGGGCTCGATTGACGGGATAAAGCAGCAACCCTTACCATTCCGGCACCCGTCGCCCGGGCGCGTGAGGCATCCGCGTGCCGGACGGATCACCGGGCCGGGATCGGGCTGTCGCCGGCAGGGCCGCCGCGTGGAGGGCCCCGGGCGGCCCGGGGCGTCCGGAGACTGCCCGGCTGGAACCGAGAGGGACAACGTGACGACGATCATCATCGAGGACGAGGACGGCGAGCACTACGAGGAGGTCCTCGCCACGGCGTTCCCGGCGGTGCGCTTCTCCGTCGCCCCCGACCTCGACGGGCTCGTCGACCGGCTCGCCGAGGTGGCCGACGCCGAGGTGCTCATGACCAAGGGCGCCTCGATGTGCCCCGAGGTTCTCGAGTCCCTGCCCCGCCTGCGCTGGGTGCAGGCGCTGATCACCGGAGTCGACCGTTTCGTGCCGGCGTTGCGCGGCCGCGGCGAGGTCGAGCTCACCTCGATGCGCGGGATCCACGGACCGCAGATGGCCGAGACGGTGATCACCCAGATGCTCGTGCTCAACCGCAGCGTCGCCCGCTCGGTCCTCAATCAGGCAGCTCGCCGGTGGGACCGCTGGAGCCCGGTGCAGCTCGCCGGCAAGACCGTCGGCGTCGTCGGCCTCGGCGTCTCCGGCCAGCAGGTGGCACGACTCTGCCGCTGCCTCGGGATGCACGTGATCGGCGTCTCGCGAACAAGCGACGCCGCCGGCAGCTGCGACGAGCTTCACGGCTACGACGAGCTCGCCGAGGTTGCCTCCCGGGTCGACTTCCTCGTCCTCACCGCCTCGTACACCGCCGAGACCCATCACCTCGTCGACGCCGCGCTGCTGGCCAGGATGCGGCCGTCGGCCTACCTGCTCAACGTCGCCCGTGGCGGGGTGGTGGACGAGGAGGCGCTGATCGACGCCTTGCGAGCCCGGTCGATCGCCGGCGCAGCCCTTGACGTGTTCGAGACCGAGCCGCTGCCCTCGTC
Source organism: Acidimicrobiaceae bacterium (assembly GCA_027306715.1). Classification (GTDB taxonomy): domain Bacteria; phylum Actinomycetota; class Acidimicrobiia; order Acidimicrobiales; family Bog-793; genus DAHUZG01. The sequence continues at coordinate 18,937 of DAHUZG010000078.1, read as the reverse complement.
GAGCGCGCTCTGGGACCTCGACAACGTCTTCCTCACGGCCCATCTCGCCGGCCGCAGCGACCGTTACGCCGATCAGGCGCTGAGCGTGCTCGAGCACAACCTGCGCTGCTACCTCAGCGGTGACAAGGCCGCGATGCTCAACCGCATCCCCCTCGACAGCTGAGCGCCGCGCCCCTCGGGCCGGCGGGAGGAAGCTCGCCCGGCCGCGATCTCTCGGAGCATCCGCTGAGCGGGGGCGCCGCGCCGCCGGCGAGGGAGCCTGCACCCGGCTCGAGCCGGGGGCGAAGCACCGGGCTCAGGAACCGGGCTCAGGCACGGCTTTTCGCAGTGAGCCCCGCGGCGTTCGCCTCGAGCACCGCGCCCCGCTCCTCGGCGGTGGTGCCGTCGAGGAGCGAGCGCATCGCCAGCGACAAGCAGTCCTCGCCGAGCATCGGGAAGTCCGAGCCGAACAGCACGCGCCGCGAGCCGAGGTGGTCGAGGGCGTAGCGGATCGGCGCCGCGCCGTGCCCGGCGGTGTCGAAGTACAACCCGCGCAAGGACTCGCTCGGCCGAGCCGAGAGTGGTCGCTGCTGACGGCTGTTCCACCAGTGCTGGTCGAGGCGGGTGAGGAGGAACGGCAGCGCCCCACCGAGATGCGGCACGATCCACGAGACGTCGGGGAAGCGCTCGGGGATGAGCGAGTTGATGAGCCGGACCGAGGCGATGACGTCGTCGAACTGGGTGCCGATATCGATGTCCATCCCGTAGTCGGCCAGCAACCCGCGCACGCAGAACCCGTCCGGGTGCAAGAAGACCGTCAGGCCGAGCTCGTTCCAGACCTCGTAGAGCGCCTCCCAGGCGGGGTCGTCGATCGCCATCCCCGCGGTGTGGGTGCTCACGGTCACCCCGGTGGTCGTCGGCCGAGCGGCGATCCGCCGCGTCTCCTCGATCGCCGCGTCGACGAACGGCAGCGGAACGCTGGCGAACACCGAGAACCGTCCAGGATAGCGGCGGGCGAGCTCGTCGGCGCCGTCGTTCCACGCCTGCACGATCTCGACGCGCAGCTGGCGCCCGGGAAACGGTCGTGGGGTGCCGGCACTGAGCAGCTGGCGGCCGACGCCCACCTCCTCCATCAGCTGGACGCGGCGGTCCCAGCCCGACGAGAGCAGGGGGAAGCGCTCGACCTGTGCGAGATGGCGCTCGCGGGCGGCGAGCATCACCTCGTCGCGACCCTCGTAACCGCCGACGAGGGCGCTGAAGGGCTCGGTCGAGGCATGGGCGTGGACGTCGACGGCGAGCGGCGCGCTCACAGCTCGAAGAGCCTCTGCTCGGTCTTGTGCAGACGTTCGGCGCCGGCTGCGGTGATGATGAACCCATCACAGACCGTGCAGAACGCGTCCTCGGTGTCGAAGCCGGGGTGGCAGGCGACGTTGAGGACGTCCGGGAGGGGCATCGTCTCGTCGTCACGGATGAGAGGTCGCTCGACGAGGTCGTAGCCCTGGCCGTGGCAATGGATGCGGCGCTCGGGCGGCCGCCCGTGCTGGCGGAGGTGCTCCTGGTACTCGGCGTGCACCTGCGCCGCCGAGGCGCCGGGACGGAGCCGTTCGAGCGTGAAGCTCTGGGCTGCGAAGGCGAAGTCGAACGCCTCGAGGAGGCGCTCGGGGGCCTTGCCGAGCACGACCGAGCGGCCGAGCTCGCTCCACATCCCACCCGGACCGCTGTTCTCGACGAGCAGGGCGACGACGTCGCCTTCCTTGATCACCCGTCCTTGCAGGTGAGAAGGCCCGAAGTGCGCCGGCAGGCCGAGCGGGGAGGAGCCACAGAGGACGAAGCCCTGGTCGCTGCCGAGCTCGACGCTGCGCGCCTGGGCGGCGGCCGCCACCTCGCGATCGGTGCGCCCCGGCTCGATGGCCGCGAGCGCCGCCTCGAAGGCGGCGTCCTGGATGGCGGCAGCACGCCGGATCATCTCGATCTCCTCCGCCGACTTCGGCACCTTCACCGGGTCGATCGAGTCGGCGGCGTCGACGAGGCGGGCTGACGGCAACGCCGAGGCGACGTCGGCGACAGTCGAGTAGAGCATCTGGAACGGCGTCAGCAGCCCGATCGTCGCCGTCGCGAACGGCGCCAGCGCCTCGACCACGAGCGCGCTCTGGCTCGTGCTCGTGTAGCCGACGGCGGCGAAGAAGGCCGTCGAGCGGATCGCCTTCACCCCGCGCCATACGCCGTCGCTCTCCGACAGCTCGCGCCGGGCGTCGCGCGGGCCGTGGTTGATCACGGTCATCTCGTCGTCGCGGGGGAAGACGACCGTGAGCGGCACCCCGTTGGTCGCCGGCACACCGGTGAGCCACTGCACGTAGCCGCCGACAGAGTTGTTGTTGTTCTCGGCGACGAGGACGTCGAGGCCGGCGCCGGCCATGGCCTGGCGCGTGGCGCGCCAGCGCCGCTCGAGCTCGTCGTCGGACACCGCAGCCACGAATCGCTCGGACAGCACCATGGTGTCATCTCCTCGCTCGCCGGGCGGCCCGGCGGTCATGTTGGGCCGGCACTCGGGCCGCCTCACTCGGGACTGCCGGCACTCGGGACTGCCGGCACTCGGAGCAGCCGGCGCTCAGCCGGGCGGCTCCTGCACGCCACCGGAGACGTAGGTGCCGATCCGGTTGCCACGCGTGATCGGGAGCAGGAGGTGCGACGGCCGCTCGTCGTCGTGGAAGATCCGGATCCGAGCGTGGCTGGCGCCGTGCAGATGACCCTGGGCGATCGCCTCGAGCGCCGTCTTCGGCGTCTCGTCGTCGGCGCTCTTGATCCGCAGGCGGAGCCGGGCGCCCGGCTCGAGGAGGATGGCGTACGGGCGCACCTCGATGTCGAGCTCGTACACCTCCTCGGGCTCGAGCGGCTGGCGGCGGGTGTGCGAATGGTACGGGGCCCACGGCAGCGAGCGTTCTGGGTCGATCTCGCGCTGCGAGGCGCGCAGCCAGCCGCGGGTGAGCAGGCGCTCCCCTCCGGCCGGGTCGATGTAGAACAACGAGACGAAGAACAGCGCGTCCCGTGCCGTCGTCGAGGCCCACAGCTTGAGCGCCATCGGTCCGCAGACCTCCGTCGCCTCGACCATCGGGGGGGTCGTGAAGCTCACCTCGCCGCGCTCGAACGGGGAGTCGGCGTAGCCCGACGGCGACTCGCCGGGCCACAGCTCGTGCTCGCTCAAAAGCCCCCCCTCGTGCAGGTAGAAGGGGGTCCACCGGGTCTCGGGCAGCGGCCAGCTCTCGGCGGTGCGCCACTCGCCCCGCCCGCCGTCGACGAACAGCGTGATCGGCGGCTCGTCGAACAGCCCCGTGTCGTTGCCCTTCATGAAGTGGTCGAAGAAGCGAAGCGACTCGTGGGCGTACTGGTAGAGCGGGCGGTCGAGGTAGATCGGCGGCCCGATCGTCAGCTTGCGCGGGCCGGCCCAGCTCCCATAGCTGCGGAACGCACCCGGCAGGTGGTTGCCGTAGACGCCCCAGCAGGCGCCGAAGTAGCCGGGCACCGTCGAGCCGAGGCTGTAGTCGACCGAGCGCTCACGGTAGAACTCGCCGTCAAAGGGCTGCAGCAGCAGCTCGATGATGAACCGGTTGCCACCTTGATCGGGGTCCTCGAGCACATCGACGAGGAACGGCACGGCGGTGAGCTCGGGGTCGGCCTTGGCGGCCGCCAGCGCCTGCTGGTAGCGCTCCTCGCCCCAGCGCTGGCGCAGGCCTCCCCCGGCGAAGCGGGTCGGCGGGAGCGTGGCGAACCACGCCTTGGTGAAGCCGTGGTTGAGGATCCCGCCGTGGTAGTAGCGGTCGCGGTAGGCGTCGGTCCAGGCAAAAGGGGCGAAGACGCACGCGAGCCCCTCCGGCTGGCGGGCAGCGACGTGGTTGGCGACGAGCGAGAAGTACGAAGCTCCGAACATCGCCACCTGCCCGTCGCACCACGGTTGCGAGGCGAGCCAGCCGACGGCGTCGCAGATGTCGTCGATCGAGCCGTGGCCGAGGTTGTCGAACTCCCCGCCCGAGCCGCCCGTCCCGCGCAGGTTGACGAGCACGTGGCTGTAGCCGCGCCGGGCGTAGAAATACGGGTCGCCGGCCTCGATGTGCCCGCGCCGGTGCGAGAAGGCCTCGGGCACGAGCGGCGCCACCTGGTCGGCGTAGGCGTAGGGCGACGGCGAGAGGATCGCCGGGAAGCGGCCGTCTGCCGCCGGCCGGTAGACCTGGGCCTCGAGCGAGTGCCCGGCGCTGACCGGGATCATCACCTTCTCCTCGAGCTTCGCCCGGTACTGGCGCGGCGAGGTCGCCCACGTCGTCCCGATCATCGGACACCCTCCTCTCGCCGGCTCGCCGGCCGTCGTGGCGTTCCCGGGCGCTCAGTCATCGCCCGCAGGGATCACGGGGACGAGCAGGTGCGAGGGATAGCGGCTCGAGTGGTGCACCTTGTGAAGGGTCGTCTGGGAGCTGCAGACGTGGTAGGGGAAGTACTCGACGTTGTGGAATCCGGCCGTGCCGGTCGGCATGTCCATGCTCGTGATCTCGACACAGATCCGGTGGCCGGCCTTGAACAGGTTCGAGGTCGCCAGGATCTCGATCGAGTACTCCGTCACCTCTCCGGGCACGACCGGCTGCTGGGCCTCGCGGGTGAGCGGGTGCCAGGGCTTCCACGGCTTCGAGCGCGACCCGTCGATCGCCCGGTGCGACGCCTTCAGCCAGCCGCGCACGAGCTCGCGCTCGGGAAGGTCCCCGGGGACCGCCGTCTCGCCCTCGCGCGCCGTGCGGACCGAGACGTCGGGCCCGACGTCTTTCAAGATGATGATCCAGTTGGTGTCGTCCTGGTCGACCGAGGCGTAGAGGTTGAGCACCGAGGGCCCGGTGATCTCGACGTCGTGGGGCAACGGGTCGGTCATGTAGCGCAGCGAGGCCACCTCGCGTGTCTGGGTCGGCGGCATCTGGACAAAGGCGTCCGGCTCCTCGAGATCGTCGCGGCTCGACGGCGGGAACGGCTCGGCGCGCAACCGCCCCCAGCTCGAGAGGTAGAGCTTGGTCCACCTCGTCTGCGGCAGGGGCCAGTCGTCGCCGAGCCGCCACTCGTTGGCGCCCATCAGCCAGTACTTCACCCTGGGCTCGTCGGTGATCCCGGTGTCGATGCCCTTCAGCCAGTAGTCGTACCAGCGCAGCACCTCGTTGTGGAAGGCGTGCCAGGGTCGCTCGAGGTGCGCCGGACCGGTGAACAGCAGCCTCTTCTCGCCCTGCAGCTTGTCGAACCAGTGCTGGCAACCCTGCATGTGAGTCTTGTAGGAGTAGGCGTACCAGCCGCAGCCGGTGTAGGCGGGCAGCTTGACCTTCGGGAACCTCTCCTCCGAGACCCGCATCCACTCCTCGCTGTCGTAGGGGTTCAGCAGCAGGTCGAAGATGTACGGCGTGTGCTCGCCTCGCTGGGTGAGCACGTTGTAGAGGTTGAGGTACATCCGGAAGTCGGGGTTGTCGACGGCCGCCAGCCAGCGCTCCAGCCGCTCCCCCTCGAGCCCCGGCGGCTGGCCCCGATGCAGGTGCGCCACGCCGAGGGGGTCGAGGAAGTAGATGAACGGGTGCACCACCCCGCCCGGGTACATGTCGCGAAAGCCCGTCACCATCTCGCCGTAGGCGGACCCCGGGTCGTAGGGGAAGATCGCCTTGAGATGCGGCGGCTCGAGCGTGGCGGCGTGGAACTGCGAGCTGCCGAAGGCGGAGATGCCGATCATCCCGACGTTGCCGTCGCACCAGGGCTGGGCCGCCAGCCACTCGATGACGTCATAGACGTCGTAGCGGGCGCCGATCCACGGGCTCTCGACGTCCGGGCCGTCGTCGGACTTGCCGATCCCACGGGGGTTGAACGTGGCATGCGCGTAGCCGCGCGAGACAAAGAAGCGGGTGTCGCCTGCCTCCTGAGCACCCATCCACCACGCCGAGTAGGCCGGCTGAGGACCGATCGCCGGCGCCCGCTCGGTGGCGTCGGGGGTCTGCAGGTCCTTGTTGTGCGGGGCGAAGGCGAGAAGGACGGGGAACCTGCCCTCGGCGTCGGGTCGGTAGATGTCGCCGCACAGCCCGACGCCATCGCGCGCCGGGATCATCACGTCCCGCTCCCAGACCATGCCCTCGTACTGTGGCGGCCGGTCGTAGGCCGGCGGAGGCATCTCGGGCGAGTTGAGCAGCAGGTCGCTCGGCGGGGTTCTGGCCATGTCGTGCCTTTCTCGCAGGGGCTCGCAGGGGGGACGAACGTGAGCCGTTGCCGGCTACTCGCCGGCGCCCGGCTGGTCGAGCAGGAGCCGGATCCGCTCGCCGATCCGAGCGCCGGTGGCGGCACGGCGCTCCGGTGTCCACTCGAAAAAGCCGCGCCCGCTCGGCGCCCCGAGCTCGCCGGCGGCGACGTGCTGCTCGAGCACGGCGATCGGGCGCTCGGCGCGGCTGAGCGCCGGGAAGACGTACTCGTGGATCGCCCGCGTCAGGTCGAGCCCGACGTAGTCGGCGTTCTCGATCGGGCCGAGCACCGACAGCCGCAGCCCGAAGCTGTTCTTGACCACGAGGTCGACGGTCTCGGGATCGCAGAGGCCCTCGTCGATCACCGCCATCGCCTCGCGCCACATCGCATGCTGCAGGCGGTTGCCGACGAAGCCGGGCGAGTCGCCCCTCACGTGCACGGCGAGCTTGCCGAGCGAGCGGAGAAGGGCGATCGTGCCCTCCGCCACCTCGGGCGCGGTCGCCGCGCCCTGGACGACCTCGACGAGCGGGATCAGGTACGGCGGGTTCCACCAGTGCGTGCCGACGACCCGGCCCGGCGTCTCGACCTCGGCAGCGACGTCTTTGACCCGGAACACCGAGGTGTTGCTGGCGATCGCCGCGGCCGGCAGGTGCTCGCCGAGGTCGGCGAGCAGCCGCTGCTTCAGCGCGAGGTCCTCCGGCGCCGCCTCGGTGACGAACCCGGTGCCGGGCGGCAGCTCCTCGAGGCTGGCGAGGGGTCGGACGAGCTGCGCCTGCGCGGCCGACGCGCCCATGGCGCTGAGCGCGCCGGCCACCCGCTCGACGAGGGACCGGCGGACGGCCTCGACGGGCTCGACGCAGCTCACCTCGTAGCCGCCCGAGGCGAACACGGCAGCGATGCCGTGCCCCATCAGCCCGCCCCCGATGACAGCGACCGAGTCGCCGTCGAACGGCCGGGGGAGGCCGCCGGAGCGGCGGTTCAGCACGCCGTGTAGCCGCCGTCCACGTAGAGCACCTGGCCGGTGATGAAGCGGGCGGCGTCGCTCAAGAAGAAGCGCACCGGACCGGTGACGTCGTCAGGCTCGGCGAGGCGGCCGAGCGGGATGCGGGCGAGGAAGGCCTCCCGCACAGCGGTGGCGCGGGGGTTGTCCTCGTACATCCAAGCCGTCAGATCCGACCGGAACACCGTCGGAGCGACGGCATTGACGCGGATCTGCGCCGCGCCCCATTCGGCAGCGAGCGTCCGGTTGAGAAGGTTGACGGCGCCTTTCGAGGTGGAGTAGGCGGAGTAGCCCGCCGGATGGCCGAGAGCGCCACGCGTCGAGGAGACGAGCACGACCGAGCCGCCCTCGCCTCGGGGCTTGGCGTGGCGGCCGAAGGCCCGGGCGATCATCCACGTGCTGCGGACGTTCGCTTCCATCACCTCGTCGAATTGCTCGGTCGTCATCTCCTCGATGAGGGCCACCCGGTTCGCGCCGCCGGCTACGACGAGGCCGTCGAGGCCGTCGAAGGCGGCGAGCGCGGCGGCGACCATCGCAGCTGCGTCGGCCTCGCCATCCGGCCGCCGGTTGACGGCGCAGACCTCGCCGGTCTTGGCGAGCTCCTCGCGCAGCTCCTCGAGCTTGTCGGCATTGCCACCGGTGAGGGTGACCCTCGCAGCGCCGGCGCAGAGGTCCCGCGCCACGGCCTGGCCGAGGGCGCCGGTCGCTCCGACGACCATCACCGACCGCCCCGAGACCGAGAAGCTGTCGCCACGAGCCGCGTCCATCGTCCCCCCCACCTCAATATTGCGAACGGGTGACACTTCCCACCAGCTGAGACACGTGTCTTGGTGAGCGTACCGACGGCCCCGGGCAGCGTCAACCGGCCGTCGCCCCTCGGGAGCGACCCGGCCCCGGATCGCTCAGCCGCCGGCGGCGATCGCTTCTCGGGGAAGGAGCCGCTCGGCGTTGCCTCGCAGCACCGCGTCGGCCTCCTCGAAGGTGCTGCAGGCGCCGGCGACGGTCCGGGCGGCGAGCCCGATGTCGTGGGCGCCGATCATCGGGAAGTCGCTGCCGAGAACGACGCGCTCAAAGCCGAGCTTGTCGAGCCCGAACCGGATCGAGTCGCGGCCGTGCCCGGCGGTGTCGAAATACAGCGCACGCACTGCCGCGCTCGGGAAGACCTTGAGCGCCCGCTCACCGCGGTCGCGCTCCCAGTGCTGGTCGAGGCGCTCGAGCAGGAACGGCAGGGCGCCGCCGAGGTGCGGCACGATCCACTTGATGCCGGGGAATCGCTCCGGGACCCCGGCGTAGATCAGCCTCGTCACGGCGATGACGTCGTCGAACTGGGTCCCGAGGTCCCACTCCATGCTGTAGTCGTCGAGGATGCCCTTCACGCAGAAGCCGTTCGGGTGAAGAAAGACCGTCACCTCGCGCTCGTCCCACAGCTCGTAAAGAGGTGCGAGCGACGGGTCGTCGAGGCCGAAGCCGGCGGTGTGGGTGTTGACGTTGAAGCCGGCGGTGGTCGAACGGCCGAGGACGCGCTCGGTCTCGGCCACGGCGGCCGCGACGTGGCGGATCGGCACACTGGCAAACACGGCGAAGCGGCCCCGGTGCCCGCTCACCGCCTCATGGCAGGCATCGTTCCACGTTCGGGCAACCGCAGCCGCCGCCCCCTCGTCGTCGGGGTGGATGTACGGCGTCGCCATGCTGAGCAGCTGCGTCCCGATCCCGGCGCTCTCCATCCCCGCGGCACGCTCGCCGAGCCCGGCGAAGAGGCCCGCGTAGCTCCCGCTCGCCCGCATCTGCTCGAGCTGGCCGAGCCCGGCGGCGACGGTCGGGTCCGCCGACCACTCTTCGAGCGCCGACACGAATGCCGGCGGCATGAAGTGCGCATGGCAGTCGAGCGCCGGACGCTGCGCCCTTCCGGCGTGCGCCTGACCGGCGGGCGTGCCGCCAGCGGCCGCGCCGGCGGTCGCGGCGTCATCGGATGCAGCCACGGTCAGGCCCCCCTTCGGATCAACGAGGCGACGCTCGCCTGGCGGGCCGCGCCAGCTGCCCCGACATCGCGTCCTGCCGCCAGCACGGCGGCCCCGCCGCGAACGTAGGTCTCTCCGGGGCGCGGCGTCAATCGGCTCACCCGGAGCGACGACGCGGCCCCCGCCCCTCCCCGCCCCGAGCTGCCGGTCGAGATTGGCCCCCAGGGCCCACGCGGGCTACGGTCCACGCCGCGGGACGGCTACGGCCGCGTCATCCCCGTGATCCGGCGCGGCGACGAGCCCGGCGAGGCTCGGCGGCTGCCGCCGACGGCTCTCCGACCATCCGCCGGTAGGCGTCGTGCAGCGCCGTGGCGAGGCGCTCCTCGTGGCCGTAGAAACGCGTCGCAGGAAGCGGGACCGAGACCGCGTGCCAGCTTCCGTCAGGGGCGCGCAGCGCCATCCCGACGGCGCAGATGCCGACGGTGTGCTCCTCGCGGTCGAACGCGATGCCGCGCTCACGGACCTCGTCGAGCTCGCGCCCGAGGGCCTCGCGGTCGACATGGGTCGCCGGCGTGAAGCGCTCGAGACGAGGGGGCAAGAGCTCGTCGAGCGAGCCCGGCGGCAATGCGGCGAGCACCGCCTTTCCGTTGGCGGTGCAGTGCAGGGGGAACGACACTCCGATCCCCGACACGGCGCGCAGACGGCGGCGGGCGACGATCTGGTCGACGAAGGTGATCGCCTGTCCCGTCATCACCGAGAGATCGACCGTCTCGTTGAGCTCGGCGGAGAGCTCGGTCAGATGGTGGTGGATGTCGACCTCGAAGCTCGAGCGGCTCGCCTCGGCGAGCCGGAGCAGGCCCGGGCCGAGGCGGTAGCCGGACTCGGTCGAGCGCACGAAGTCCTGGCGCACCAGCGCCAGGACGATACGGTGGACCGTCGAGCGCGAGAGGCGGACGACCGAGGAGATCTGGGCGAGGCTGAGCCCGTCGGGGGAGGCGGCGAGGGCGCGCAGCACGTCAGCGGCACGGGCGACCGACTGGATGTCGACGGTGCCGTTGGCGCGGCCTTCGGTCGGCGCCGCCCCCGTCTCCCCGCTCGCCGCGCCGACGGCACCGTCGGCGCTTCGCGCCGCGGTGTTGACACCGCTGGTCACGTACGGCATCCTACCTCTCGTCCTAGTAGGTGGGACGATGGTCCCAAAGAACCTTGGCATGCTACCGCCCGAGGAATCGCAGCGAGGGCAACGCCAACCAGTTGGGAGGTAGCAATGCCCGTGCAGGTCGATCCGGTCACCGGACTCCGCTTCTACGAGTTGAGCCACCGCTGGGGCCACGGCACCCCGTGCTGGCCGTACTTCGAGGACGTGAAGATCGAGCGATTGCACAACCATGCCCGTTCGCGCGTCCTCACGCAACGAATTACGACCGTGATGCACTCGGGGACCCACGTCGACGCCCCGGGACACGTGATCGAGGGGACGCCGCTGCTCGACGAGCTGCCGCTATGGCGATTCTTCGGCACCGGGGTCGTCGTCTCGGTCCCGAAGAAGAAGTGGGAGGTGGTGACGCCGGAGGATCTGGAGGCGGCGACGCCGAAGATCCAGCCCGACGACATCGTCCTCGTCAACACGGGCTGGCATCACCATTACAGCGACAGCTCCATGTACTACGCCTACTCCCCCGGCTTCTACAAGGAGGCCGGCGAGTGGTTCGCCGAGAAGGGGGTGCGCGCCGTCGGCACCGACACCCAAGCCCTCGACCACCCGCTCGCCACCGCCATCGGACCGCACGGGCCCGGCGCCCCGAACGGGCTTTTGCCCTGGGCGATCGCCGAGTACGAGGAGGAGACGGGGCGCTCGGTGCGGGAGGACTTCGCCCTCTGGGAGCCCTGCCACCGGGCCATCCTCTCCCAGGGGATCGTCGGCTTCGAGAACGTCGGCGGCGACCTCGACGAGGTGACCGGCCAACGGGTGACGATCGCCGCCTTCCCGTGGCGGTGGGTCGGCGGCGACGGCTGTATCGTCCGGCTGGTGGCGATCGTCGACCCCGAGGGGACGTTCCGGATCGAGCGCGGAGGAGCCAGCTGATGCACGTCACACGCGGCAACGAGGCGAAGGGCTACGAGGCGGCGCTGCACCACGGCTGCGCGGCGTTCCGCCTGCAGGGCGCCGAGGCCTCGCCGATCCCGGGCTTCTGGGTCGGGCTGTCGCACTTCCTGCCCGACGGGGGAGCCGAGTGGGACGCGACCAACGCCCACAAGGTCTACGTCGTTCTCGACGGGGAGATCACCGTCGAGAACGAGCACGAGCGCGTCGTCCTGAAGCCGGGCGACTCGGTCCTGCTCGGCGCCGGCGAGCGCCGGCGCGTCGTCAACGAGACGAACGAGCCGGCTTCGATGCTCGTCATCGTCGCGCCCGCCGGCTGAGAGCCCGCCGGCTGAGAGCCCGCCGGCTCATGGGGCGGCGGGCGTTCCGCACCGCAGCGCCGTAGCCTGGCGGTAGCACGAACAGTGACGAGGTCCTCACCGAGGGCCACTCAGTCTCTCGAAGATGCGCACCACGAAAGGAGGGCGACAGATGTCGAGCGTCCTCATCACGGCGGCACCGACAGGCCCGATCGCCACGAAGGCCGACAACCCGAACCTGCCCACCACTCCGGAGGAGATCGCCGCCGCGGCAACCGCCGCCTACCAGGCCGGCGCTGCGGTGGTGCACGTCCACCTGCGCGACGCCGACGAGCGACCGACCGCCGACCTCGGCATCGCCGAGCGGGCGATGGAGCTGATCCGCCAGCAGTCCCCGATCCTCATCCAGCTCTCGACCGGGGTCGGCCTCGACGTGCCGTTCTCCGATCGCGAGAAGCTCGTCGAGCTGCGCCCGAGGATGGCCACGCTCAACCCGTGCTCGATGAGCTTCGGCATGGGCGAGTTCCTCAACCCGCCGCTCGGCGTCCGGCGCCTGGCGGCGCGCATGCGCGAGCTCGGGGTCAAGCCCGAGCTCGAGATCTACGACATGGGTCACATCCCCGCCTGCCTCTCACTGCTCGAGGAAGGCCTGCTCGCCGAGCCGCTGCAGTTCTCGATCGTGATGGGCGTGAAGGGCGGGATGGCAGCCACCATCGACAACCTCATCCACGCCGTGCGGATGCTGCCGCCGGGCGCGATCTGGCAGGGCATCGCCATCGGGCGGGCGAACCTCGACCTCACCGCCGTCGCCGTGGCGATGGGCGGCAACGCCCGGACCGGCATGGAGGACACCATCTACCTGCGAAAGGGCGAGCTCGCACCGAGCAACGAGGTGCTCGTCTCCCGCCTGGCCAACGCCGTCACGGCGCTCGACCGCCAGATCGCCTCGGTGCCCGAGGCCGAGCAGATGCTCGGGCTCGGACCCGATCCGGCGCTGGCTGCCTGAGCACGGCGGCGGCGGGGCAGCGCCGAGGCGAAGAGGGGTCAGGGCGGCCGGCGGCAGGGCGGCCGGCGGCAGGGCGGAACACGAGCGAGGCGAAGAGAGGCGGGACGAGGACATGAGCGCTGCGGGAACGGGCGACCTGGCTGGTGGGCGGGAGTCCCCGGTGGCGGTCATCACCGGGGCGGCAGGGGCGATCGGGAGCACCTATGCGCGTGCCCTCTCGGGTGCCGGCTACCGCCTCGTCCTGGCCGACCTGAAGGAAGCCGGCAAGCTCGCCGCCGAGGTCGCCGAGTCGGGACCCGCGGCCATCGCCGTGGCCACCGACGTCTCGGACGCCGACTCGGCACGGGCGATGGCCGAGGCTGCGGTCGGCGAGTTCGGCCGCATCGACCTTCTCGTCAACAACGCCGCCTATTTCTCGCAGATCCTGAAAAAGCCGGTGGAGCAGATCACGGTGGCCGAATGGGATCTCGCCTTCGCCGTCAACGTGCGCGGCGCCTGGCTCTGCGCCTGCGCCGTGCTGCCGGCGATGCGGGCCCAGGGAGGCGGCAAGATCGTCAACACCTCCTCGATGACCATCCACGGCGGTGGGATCGAGGGCTTCGCCCACTACGCCTCGACGAAGGCTGCGATCGTGGGCCTGACGCGCTGCCTCGCCCGCGAGTTCGGCCAGTACAACATCTGCGTCAACACGATCTCGCCGGACTACACCGCCCACGACGGACCGCTGTTCGATCAGCAGCCGGAGATGGAGCAGCGCCTCGCAGCGCTGCGCGCCATCAAGCGGCCGGGCAGGCCCGAGGACCTCGTCGGGACCCTGCTGTTCCTCGCCAGCGCCGGCGCCGACTTCGTCACCGGTCAGGACTTCTGGGTCAACGGGGGCCGGATCTTCAGCTGAACGGGTGGGGGCGAGCGATGGGGGATGGGCCGACGGCCGGCGCCACGCCGGCGCCGATGACGATCGAGCGTGACGTCGCCATCGAGACGAGCGACGGCACGATGCTTCGAGCTGACGTCTTCCGGCCGCAGTCGGACGAGGCTGCGCCGGTGATCATGACCCTCGGGCCCTACGGCAAGGGGATCCGCTACCAGGACGGCTACGGCCCGGAATGGGACTGGCTCGTCGGCCGCCACCCCTAGCTGCTCGAGGGGTCGACCACCTCGTACATGTGCTGGGAGACCGTCGACCCGGAGCGCTTCGTGCCCGACGGCTATGTCGTCATCCGCGTCGACTCGCGCGGCACCGGCCGGTCACCGGGCTATCTCGACCCTCGCAGCGAGCGCGAGACGAGGGACTACTACGAGGCGATCGAGTGGGCGGCCGCGCAGCCGTGGTGCGACGGCCGCGTCGGGCTCTGCGGCGTCTCCTATTACGCGATGAACCAGTGGCAGGTCGCCTCCCTGCAGCCGCCCCACCTCGAGGCCTGCGTGATCTGGGACGGCGCCAGCGACCACTACCGCGAGCGCACCTACCACGGCGGCATCCTGTCGAACACCTTCACCGCGCGCTGGTGGTCCGGTCGCATCCTGCGGAACCAGCACGGGCTCGGCAGCCGCGGGCTCACCGACCCTTGGCTCGGCGAGCCGGCCTCGGGCCCGGAGACCCTCGGCGAGGAGGAGCTTGCCGCCAACCGCATCGACCTCCCGCAGGCGATCAAGCAGCATCCGCTCTGTGACGAGTTCCACCGCGAGCGTACCGGCGAGCTCGAGAGGATCACGGTGCCGCTCCTCAGCGCCACGAGCTGGAGCGGGCTCAGCATCCATCCCCGCGGCAACTTCGAGGGCTACCTCCGGGCGGGCTCGCCGAAGAAGTGGCTCGAGGTCCATGGCGGGCGACACGAGGAGTTCTTCTACGAGACCGAGGGCCACGAGCTGCAAAGGCGCTTCCTCGAGCGCTTCCTCAAAGGCGTCGACAACGGCTTCGACGACGAGGCGCCGGTCATCTTGCACGTCCGCCACCCTGGAGAGCGCTTCCTCCGGCGCGACGAGCAGGAGTGGCCCCTGGCGCGCACGCGCTGGACGCCGCTTCACCTCGACGCCGGCGCGATGAGCGTCGGCCTCGCTGCCGGGGAGGCGGCGAGGTGTGCCTTCCACGGCTTCGGCGAGGGCGTCACCTTCTTCGGCGAGCCGCTCGAGAGCGAGCTCGAGATCACCGGCCCGGTCGCCGCCAAGCTGTTCGTCTCCTCCTCGACAAGCGACGCCGACCTGTTCGTGACGCTTCGCGCCTTTGATCCTGACGGCACCGAGGTCGCCTTCCAGGGCGCCCAGGACCCGCTGACGCCGATCGCCCAGGGGTGCCTGCGCGCCTCGCACCGCCGCCTCGACCCCGACCGTTCACTCCCCTACCGGCCGTACCACCCTCACGACAGGGTCGAGCCGCTCGAGCCGGGAGAGGTCTACGAGCTCGACGTCGAGATCTGGCCGACCTGCGTGGTGCTGCCGGCGGGCTACCGCCTCGCCGTCACCGTCGCCGGGCGTGACTTCGCCCGCGGCGTCGGGGAGGTGTCGGACCCGGCGGAGCTGGCCGACAAGGGCTCGGGCCCGTACCTGCACTGTGATCCCGACCACCGGCCGGCGGCGGTCTACGACGGGACCACCGAGCTTTACACCGGTGCCGGGCGGCCCTCGAGGCTGCTGCTACCGGTCATCCCGCGCTGACCCGGCGGTGCCGAGCACGCGGGCGACCGCCGGCGAGCCGATCTCCTCGAGGCTGGCGATGCAGGCGTCGGCGATCGCGTAGCGGGGATCGCGGGCGAGCTCGGCGGGGGGCACGGCGACCACCCGCATCCGTGCCGCCTTGGCGGCGATGATCCCGTTGATCGAGTCCTCGAGCACCGCGCAGCGCACGGGAAGGACGCCGAGCAGCTCGGCGGCGCGGAGGAAGATCGCCGGGTGCGGCTTTCCGAGCAGGTCGTGCTGGGCCGAGCAGACGGCGGCGAAGCGGCTCGCGAGATCGAAACGTTCGAGCACCGCGTCGACCACCGGCATCGTCGAGCCGGTCGCCAACGCCACCGCCAGGCCATGCGACTTGCACCAGTCGAGCGCCTCGACCGCACCGGGCAGCAGCGACGCCCGCCGGCGGATCATCGTGGCGACGGTCTCGACGAGGCGGTCGGTTACCTCCTCGTCGCTCGGCCCGGTCCACGGCTGGTGCGCCCGCCACAGGGCGACCACCTCGACGACGCGCATCCCGGTCGTCAGCCCGCTGCCGACGAGCGGACCGACGTCGACGCCGAGCTCGCCGAGAACCTCGATGTGGGCGGCCTGCCAGATCGGCTCGGAGTCGACGAGCAGGCCGTCCATGTCGAAGATGCAGGCCTCAGCCGGAGCCGCTCGGGCTGTGACCGGGGTGGCGACCGGCAGGGCGCTCGCGGTCGCCTCGTCCACGCCGGCTATTGCGTCTCGCCGCGCAGGAACCGCTCGAGCTCGGCGGCAAGCTCGTCACCCGAAGGCAGCCGCCCGGCGTCGATGGGCGACCCCTCGGCATCCTCGCCGGCAGCATCGTCGACCTGCTCTTCGAGCTGGCGCACCATCTCGGCGTGCTCGGCGGACTGGGCGATCAGCTGGTCGACCTTCTCCCTGCTCGAATCCGCGCTCTCGCGCAGCTCCTTCAAGTCGAGCGAGAGCCCGCCGAGCTGCTCGAGGGACTCGAGCAGGACGAGCGCCGCTGCCGGGAACGGCATCGCGGCGACGTAGTGCGGCACCCGCGCCCACAGGCCGAGCGCGGGAAGGCCGGCCTCGGCGCAGCGGGCGACGACGACGTCGGCCGCACCCGAAGGGGCCTCGATGACCCCGGGGACGAAGCCCACTCGGGCGGCGAGCGCCCGGTCGGTGGCGGTGGCGGCAAGGCGGACCGGGCGCGTGTGCGGCGCCGCTGCCGGGAAGCCGCCGAGGCTGACGACGAGGCGCGCCTCGAGCGAGGTGGCGATGGCGACGACATCGGAGACGAACCCGCGCCAGTGGTAGTCCGGCTCGGGGCCGACGAGCAGGGCCAGTCCGTTTCCGAGGCGGTCGGTGCCGACACGGATCGTCGGCTCCGGCCAGACGAGATCGGTGATGATGCCGTGGTCGACCGTCATGCGGGGGCGCCGGGCCCGTTGGTCGAGCAGCTCGTCGGCGTCGAAGGCGGCGTAGAGCTCGGTGTCCACGGTGCCGAGCAGGATCCCCGACGCGGTGGCCGCTGCGAACCCGGCGTCGATCCAGCCTTCGAGCGCCACGACGAGAACCGGGCTCGACGGCGGCACGACGCCGTCGCTCAGTCTCGTAGCCATCAGGGTGAGGCTAACCGCACCGGGCCGCGCCGGGGGCAGCCGCGCCGCCCCTCCTTTCGGTCACCGGCGCCCTGCTCAGCTCCGCTCAGGCGTCGACGACGTGGAGGCTGTGGTCAGAGCTGTTGCAGGCGATCGGCTCGTCGGCGCCGAGCACGAGGATGTCCTCGATGCGGGCGCCCATCCGCCCGTCGAGGTAGATGCCCGGCTCGACCGAGAAGGCGTTCCCGACCGCCAGCGCCTCTGTGTTGCCGGCGACGAGATAGGGGTCCTCGTGCTCCTCGATGCCGATGCCGTGGCCGATGCGGTGGAGGAAGTGCTCGCCGTAGCCGGCCTCGGAGATCATCCTCCGCCCGACGCCATCGACCTGCTCGCAGGAGATCCCCGCTCCCACCACGGCGCAGGCAGCCGCCTGGGCGGCTTGGAGCACGGCGTACATCTCCGAGAAGCCGTCCGGCGGCTCGCCGGTGACGACGGTCCGGGTCGTGTCCGAGCAGTAGCCGGCGTCGCCGGGGAGGTGGAAGGTCCCTCCGAAGTCGCAGACGACGGCCTCGCCCCGGCCGATCCTGCGCTCGCCCGGCTCGTGGTGCGGGCTCGCCGAGTTCGGCCCCGAGCCGACGATGGCGAAATTCGCCCGCCGGTGACCCTCGGCGACGAGGCGCGCCGCAAGCTCGCGCGAGACGTCGATCTCGCTCCGCCCGATGAGCGGGATCTCGCCAGCCAGGAGGGCCTCGGCAACCCGGTCGGCGGCGGCGCCGGCGGCCCGCAACGCCGCTGTCTCCTGTTCGTCCTTCACCGCGCGAAGCGGTCCGAAGATCGCCGAGGCGCGTCCGAAGACGGCCGACGGGAGCGCCGACTGGAGATCGACGAGCAGGCCGGCAAAGGCGCGGTCGGATATCACGAGCCGCCGGCGGCGGCCGACGAGCTCGGCGACGATGCCGACCGCGTCCTCGCCGTCGAGCCATGGGCGGAGCCCGAACAGCTCGCCACCGGCCTCCACCCGCGGTGCCTCGAGGCGCGGGACGACGAGTGTGGCGTCGCCGTCGGCGGGCAGCACGAGCACCGTCGGTCGCTCGAGCGGCATCGCCGTGTACCCGCTGAGCCACGGCAGGTCGGCGCCGATCGAGCAGAGCGCCACCTCGATCCCGGCCGCTGCCATCGCCGCACGGGCGCGCCCGAAGCGCGCCGTGCGCGCCGCCCACGGGCTCGTCGGGGCCGCAGTGCTCACCGGTGGGCGACCGCGGCCGCGGCCTCGGCGCCCCGCCGGGCGTGGTAGCTCGAGCGGGTCAGCGGGGACGCCTCGACGTGGGCGAACCCCATCGCCCGCGCCGCGCCGGCGAGCTGCTCGATCTCCCCGGGAGCCCACCAGCGCACCACCGGGAGGTGCGCCGCCGAGGGCCGGAGGTACTGGCCGAGGGTGACGATGTCGACACCGACGCTGCGGAGATCGGCGAGCGCCCCGAGGACCTCCCCGGGTTCCTCGCCCATGCCGAGGATGATCCCGCTCTTGGTCGTCAGCCCCGCAGCCTTGGCCCGCGCCAGCACCGACAGGCTGCGCGCATAGGACGCCGACGGCCGAACCGCGCGCTGCAGCCGGAGAACAGTCTCGAGATTGTGGTTGAGCACGTCAGGGGCGGCGGCGAGGATCGCCCGCAGCGCCTGCTCGTCGCCCTTGCAGTCCGGGACGAGCACCTCGACGGCGGTGCCCGGGGCGGCGTCACGTATCGCCTCGATCGTGGCCACGAAGGCGGCCGCCCCGCCGTCGGCCAGGTCGTCGCGGGCGACAGCGGTGACGACCACATGGGCGAGGCCGAGGGCCGCCGCCGCCTCGGCGACCCGGGCCGGCTCGTCCGGGTCGAGCGGCAGCGGGTGGCGGGTGTCGACGAGGCAGAACCCGCAGGCACGAGTGCAGCGCTCGCCGTTGATCATGAACGTCGCCGTCCCGTCTGCCCAGCACTCGAAGATGTTCGGGCAGCCGGCCTCCTCACAGACGGTCACGAGGCGCAGCTGGCGCATCCGCCGGCGCAGCTCGAGGAACGGCTCGCCCATCTCGGCGCGGGCGCGAAGCCAGGGCGGCTTCCGCTCG
>DAHUZG010000076.1 GCA_027306715.1 Acidimicrobiaceae bacterium | reverse complement strand
CCTCGGGACAGCACCGCAGCCGCCGACGTGAGACCCGTCGGAGAGGTGCGGCAATGTCTCGTGGGGTGCAATGTTGCGGGGTGCAATGTTGGAGACGAACGACAGGGGGACGCTCGTGAGCACAGATCGTCATATCTCGAGGAAAGTCGGGGCGGGACTGGTCGCCATCGGGTCGGTGGGCTCGATCGTCGCCGGGGTGACGCTCTCGACCGGCGCGTCGGCGACGACCCGGCACGCCAGCCTGGCGCCGCTCACCCAGGCGATCGTCATCGCCTACACCGGGGCAGCCGCCTTCGAGGGCGGCGCGTCGGACGCGGCGGTGTACCCGGCGGTCCACGACATCAATGCCGCCGGCGGCGCGCTCGGGCACCAGATCGTGATCAGCACCAACGACACCCGCGGCGACCCCGCCGACGCTGTCCCGATCGTCGACAAGCTGCTGGCGACGTCGAGCAACCTGATGGGCGTCTACGGCCCGGGGACAGCCTCGGCGCCGACGGTCGTCCCGATCGTCAACGCGGCGAAGATCCCCGAGATCATCACCGCCGGCAACTCCAACTTCGACCGGATGACCTACCCGTACACCTGGCGGCTCGTCGCGCCCGACGCGGCCAACGGCGAGGCGATGGCGATCTACGCCAAGGAGCACCACCTGACGAGGGTGGCTGCTGTGTTCGGCACCGACAGCGGCTCCCAGGGCGACCTTCCCGGCGTCGTCGCCGGCGTGAAGGCCGCCCACATGAAGCTCGTCGCCAACGTGGCGCTGACCCCGGACCAGCCGAGCTACCGCTCCGAGGTCGAGCGGGTCATCTCGGCCCATCCGCAGGTGATCATGACCGAGGAGGACGGGACGACGGCGGCGACCTTCTTCGCCGAGCTGAAGCAGCTGAAGGGCTTGATGCCGGTCATCGGCACCTCGGCCGTCGTCGTGCCGACGTGGCTCACCACCGTGCGCAACGCGGTCAGCGGGGCGACCTTCCAGAAGTACTTCTCGGCGGTCGCCACGGGGGTGCCGACGACCAACCCGGCGGTCACGGCGTACGCCGCAGCGCTGCAGGCCGAGAAGGCCAAGGTCCCCTCGCCGGCTAGCGGCTGGGTGAGCAACCCCTACTCGGGCGCCGGCTACGGCGGCGTGATCTCCGAGGCGCTCGCGATGGACGCGGCCCACAGCATCAACCCGGCGGTGTGGAACAAGTACATGTTCACCGTCACCGAGCCCGGCAAGGGCAAGACCGTCGTCTACACCTACGCGGCCGGCAAGGCGGCCCTTGCCAAGGGCAAGCAGATCCAGTACGTCGCCCCGACGGGCCCGATCGTGTTCGACAAGTTCCACAACGCCTTCGGCAACGAGGCAGCCGAGACGCTGAACGCCAAGGACCAGGTCACGATCAAGGGGAGCATCTCCGAGCAGCAGATCCAAGCGCTCGGCTGAGCGCCGGGCCTGTTCCGGCGCAGGCAGCCGCAGGTGGCTGCCTGCGCCGGGGCGGTCCTCGAGACGTCGGCGGCCGAGCTCTCTCGGCAGTAAAGAAGTTCGGCACAGGTCACGACGGAAGGTCCCACGAGCCCGGATGCACCTCTTCCTCCAGACACTCGGCTTCGGCCTCGTGACGGCCTCGATCATCGCCGTCGCCTCGATGGGGTTCACCATCCAGTTCGGGTTGACCAACGTCTTGAACCTGAGCTTCGGCAGCATCATGACCGTGGGGGCCTTCATCGGCTACCTCATCGAGCAGGCGGGCGTCAACGCCTGGTGGGGCCTGCTCTTCGGCGGCCTCGGCGGCGCCGTGCTGACGCTTCTGCTCGGGCGCACGGTCTTCAAGCTCTACGCCCGCCGGGGCACGCGGCTTTTCGAGATGGTCATGGTGACCCTCGGGCTGGCACTTGTCATCGAGTACATCGTCGACGCCATCTCCCGGGCCCAGCTCTACTCGGTGAGCTTTCCCCAGGGCGCCTCGGTGAACATCGGCCCGATCATCCTCACCGTCAGCCAGATCATCGTCATCGGGATCGGGATCGCCATCTTCCTCGGCCTCGAGGGACTGCTCCGGCACACCCGCCTCGGCAAGGCACTGCGGGCGATGGCCCTCGACCCGAGCCTCGCCCGCTCGTGCGGGATCCCGACCGGCAGGATCGTCAACGCCACCTGGCTGCTGAGCGGATTTCTCTGCGGCGCCGCCGGGGTCGTCTACGTCATCAACGCCCTGAGCGTCACGTTCTCCACCGGGCTCGACTTCCTCCCGACGGTGCTGGCGGCGGCGATCCTCGGCGGCGTCGGCTCGCCCCGCGGGGCGGCGCTGGCGTCTTTGGCGATGGGGCTCGTCACGGCGTTCGTCGCCGCCGCCGGCGGCTCGGCCTACAGCACGGTGGCGGCCTTCGGCATCCTCGTCGTCGTGCTGCTCAGCAAGCCGTCGGGGCTCAGCACCGTCGCCGCACGCCGGGTCGAGCTGACGCTCTAGTGACGGTGGACGCCGTGGGAGACCGAGCCGTGCTGCCAGCGCCTTGGGAGGCCTGAGTGGGATCGGCGTTCAGCTACTACTTCGCGACCCTCGTCGTCTACTTCGGCGTGGACCTCCTCTCGGCCTGGTCGCTCAACTTGCAGTACGGCTACGCCGGGGTGATCAACTTCGCCTTCATCGTCTTCCAGGCGGCGGGCGCCTACATCGCTGCCGCCACGGTCATGGGCCCGGACACCGCGCCCGGCGCCTTCCAGACCTACATCTTCGGCGCCAATCTCCCTTTCCCGCTCCCGCTCGTGCTGGCGACCCTGGCGGGAGCCGTGCTGTCGGCCGTGATCGGCCCGTTCGCGCTGCGCCGGCTGAGGCGCGACTACCAGGCGGCGGTGATGCTGATCGTCTCGCTGATCCTTCTCCAGGTGGTCTCGGCCGACATTCATCTGTTCAACGGAGCCAACGGCCTGAGCGGGGTCCCGCGCCCCCTCTTCTCCTCGCTCGGGCTGTCGCTCAACGCCTGGCAGTGGTTGTTCGCCGTCTTCGTGCTGGCGATCTGCGTCGTCGTCTACTTCCTCGTCGAGTGGCTGTGCCGGTCGTCGTGGGGGCGCTCGCTCCGTGCGATGCGGGACCAGGAGGACGCGGCGGCGGCGCTCGGCATCAAGGGCACGCTGTTGCGCATCGAGGTGTTCATCATCGGCGGGGCCATCGCCGGGCTCTCCGGCGGCCTGCTCGTCGAGTTCATCTCCGCCTGGTCGCCCGGCGCCTGGGGCTATCCGGAGACCTTCGTCGTCTTCACGGCGCTGCTCGTCGGCGGCGTCGGCAACAACCGGGGGGCGATCATCGGCACCTTGATCGTGCCGATCCTCGTGCTCGAGCTGCCGACCTTCCTGCCGGCCTTCGGCTATCCCGGTCTCGTCGACGCCTTCCAGTGGATCTTGATCGGGCTGCTCTGGATGATCTTCCTCTACGTCCGCCCCCGCGGCATCCTCCCCGAGCCGCGCTACATCGCCCCCGACCGTGACGGCGGGACGGCGACCGGCGGCCCTCTCGGGACGCTGAAGCGGCTCGTCACCCACGGGCGCGGGGACCTCCGCCCCGAGATCGAGCCGCAGGCGCAGCCCGGGCGGGGCCCGGTAGGCGTCCAGGTCGCACGGCGCGTGGCGCTCGACCACGGCGGCGACGCCGGGACGGGCAGGTGAGCGCGGTGGACGGAGCCGCCTCGAGCGCTCCGGGGTTGCTCGTTCCCGAAGGACACCAAGCGCCCGGGGAGCCGGCGGGAACCGGTGCCGAGACGGTGCTGCGGGCCGAGGACGTCGTCGTCCGCTACGGAGGCATCCACGCAGTGCAGGGCGTGTCGCTGCACCTGTCGCGCGGCGAGATCCTCGGCCTGATCGGCCCCAACGGCGCCGGCAAGTCCTCGCTCCTCGCCGCCCTCGGCGGCCAGCTCCATACCCGCGGCGGCAAGATCTTCCTCGGCGGCCGGGATGTCACCGGCTCGTCGCCGGCGAACCGGGCACGCCTCGGCCTGGCGCGCACGTTCCAGACGACGAGCGAGTTCGAGGGGCTGACGGTCTATGAGAACCTGACGGTCGCCGGGCGCGGGGCGCCGGGCGCCTCGCTCGCCGAGGTCGTCTTCGACTGGCGGGGCAACCGTGCCGCCGAGGCGGCGACCCGCCGCCGCACCTGGGACGTCCTCGAGCGCTTCGACATGGGCCACGTGGCCAACCTCTACGGCCGCGAGCTCTCCGGCGGCCAGCGACGCCTCGTCGAGGTGATGCGCTGTCTGATGCAGGACCCGTCGGTCCTCCTGCTCGACGAGCCGATGGTCGGCGTGGCGCCGCACCTCGTGGCGCGGCTCATCTCGGACCTGCGCTCGGTGGCGCGAGGCGGCATCGGGCTGATCATCGTCGAGCACGCCCTCGACGTCGTGCGCGAGCTGTCGGACAGGGTGGTGGTGATGGCCCTCGGCAAGGTCATCGCCGAGGGCAGCTACGAGGACGTGGTGGCGAACCAGGCGGTGCGCGATGCCTACATCGGCTGAGCCGCCCGGCCAGCCGGAGCCCGGGTCGCCAGCTGGCGCCGCGCCCGGGTCACCGTTGCCGGCTGCGTCCTCGACCGTCGCGCCGCCGCCCGCGCCGCCGCCCGCCCGGCCGCCCGCCTACCTCGCCTGTCACGAGCTCGTCTCCGGCTACCGGAAGGTGCCGGTCGTGAGGGGCGTCTCGCTGCAGGTCGCGCTCGGCGAGATCGTGCTCGTGATCGGCCCGAACGGAGCAGGAAAGAGCACCCTGGCCAAGGCCTTGACGGGCCAGCTGCCCTGCTTCGAAGGGTCGGTCACCCTGGGCGGCGAGGAGATCTCGCGCCTGGCCGAAGAGGTCCGGTCGGCGCGGGGGATCGGTTACGTGCCGCAGGTCAACGACGTCTTCGCGACGATGACGGTGACCGAGAACCTCGAGATGGGCGGTTACCGGGTGCCGGCGCGGGCGCTCAAGGCCCGCATCGACGAGATCTTCGACCTCTTCCCGACGCTCCAGGTGATGCGTCGCCGGCAGGCTCGGACCCTGAGTGGCGGCGAGCGGAAGACGCTCGGCATCGCCCGGGCCCTCGTGCCCCAGCCGAAGGCGCTGATCCTCGACGAGCCGACGTCGAACCTCGCCCCGCTCATCGCGGCTCGGGTGCTGCACGAGGTGGCGGGTGCGCTCGCTGCTTCGGGGCACGCCGTGCTCGCCATCGAGCAGAGGGTGAGCCTCGGCCTCGAGGTGGCCCACTGGGGGTACGTCCTCACCGAGGGCACGGTGCGCCTCGATGCCAGCGCGGAAGCGCTGCGAAGCCACGCGGACCTCGGCGCCCTGTTCCTCGCTGCCCAGCCGGCACCGGCGCCGGCCGCACCCGCGCCGGCCTGACCCCGCGCCGGCCCGGCCCGCGCCGCGCCGGCCCG